>NZ_MCYD01000771.1:0-17526 GCF_002876325.1 Vibrio sp. 10N.261.52.A1 | reverse complement strand
TACAAGAATACTACAGCCACACTCAGCTTAAAGTTGAAAACAATCAATGGTTAAAGCAGGGCGAGCAGGACGCGCCTGAAGCGACAGCCATTGAAGTATTAGACACAGATGAGAACTTTGCGGCGACACTTGAGCGTTACGAAGGCATGTTGGTGAAAACAACCGAAGCTCTTGATATGCGTGTAACGCGTACCTTCGGTTATGACTACGCAGGTCGTCGTAACAATATGGTTTTGGCACACGAGCGTATCAACATGCAACCAAACCAACTTTTCGCAGCGGGTTCTGATGAAGCGAAACAGCAAACGGAAGACAATGCTGACCGTCGTCTTTTCGTAGAGACTGACCAAAAAGCGGGTGATGGACAAGTTCCTTTCTACCCAGATTTTGGTCGTACCGACATCGACCAAGATGGCTCAACGGAAGACTATATCCGTATTGATGACACTATTGTTGGTCTAGAAGGTGTGTTGACCTACAGCTACGGTGAGTACCGCCTGATCACGACTAACCAGATCACCGCTGAAAACTTCGTTCGCAACGACCCGCGTACCGACAAACCAGATATGGATGAAGGCGACTTACGTATTGCGACCTTTAATGTATTGAACTACTTCAACTCTCCATTTGGCGGTGATGCGAACCAGCATGGTAATAACCGTGGTGCAAACACCATTACTGAGTTTGAAGTGCAACAAGAGAAGATTGTAAACGCGATTCTTCGCCTGGATGCTGACATCATCGGCTTGATGGAAATTGAGAACAACGGCTTTGGTGAGGGTTCGGCAATTCAACAGCTTGTGAATCAACTGAATGACCGCATTGAGCATAAGAAAGACCGTTACACCTTCGTCGCTGTCGACTCTAATGAAGATGGTGTGACCGACGAAATGGACTCGATCGGCACTGATGTGATTACTACGGGTGTTATCTACCGTAAGAAGGTGGTTAAGCTTAAAGACAGCCGTGTTATCGCGATGCCAAGCCAGCAAGCACCAGAGGTGTTAGACGACTCAGGTAAGGTGATTGAAGATGGTAAGAACTACCAACGTGACTCATTGGCGCCAACCTTTAAGGTGAAGGGCACCAAAGAGAAACTGACTGTAGCGATTAACCACTTTAAATCGAAAGGTTCTAAGTGTTGGGAAGATGCAGCACCTATTGAGCAAGGCGGTCAAGGTGGCGTAGATGCTGATAAGCAAGGTTCATGTGAGAACTTCCGTGTTGCAGCGGCAGTTGCACTGGGTGAAGCACTTGATGGCATCAAAGGCCACAAAGTAATTCTGGGTGACATGAACTCGTATGGCATGGAAGATCCAATGCTGGTGCTGACAGATTACTCTGAAGAGAAGTACGGCAAGCAGATCAAAGCGGCGCGTAACACTTACATTAATGGCGTTGAGCAGTTTGGTGATAACGGTGCGGTGATTACTAAGAACTACGGCTATGTTAATGCGGTCGCGCAGAAGCACCCAGACAGCTGGAGCTACTCATACAACGATGAAGTGGGTGCGTTAGACCACTTATTGGTGAGCGAGAGCTTAAAAGACATGGTGGTGGATGCGACCGATTGGCATATCAATGGTGGTGAATCGACGTTGTTTGACTACAACGAAGAGTACAAAGGCGACCTGCCTAAGTATCAAGACCACTTCCGTTCATCGGATCATGATCCAGCGGTTCTTGAGCTAAAAGTCGGTGGTTCGTTTAGCTTTGGCGCGTTGATGTCACTGTTTGGCTTAGCGATGTGGCGCCGTCGTAAGTAGTGAGTGAATCAGCTTTACTGCTAACGGTGAAAGTGAGTACACGTCACCGAATGCGGGTAATTGACAGTTATCTGTAAACAATTAAGGTCAACCTAGGTTGGCCTTAATTATTGGTGAAATGCAGTTTCCACTTGCCTTTCGCTATGGGTATTGCACAATACCGCCCCTATATCTCCCAATCATTTAGTATTTAGCAAACGATTTCACTCATGTTACTTATCATCGATAACTACGACTCTTTTACCTATAACTTATATCAGTATTTCTGTGAGTTAGGGGTAACTGTAAAAGTTGTACGCAATGATGAAATTGATATTGCGGGCATTGAAGCGCTGAATCCTAGTCACCTTGTGATATCCCCAGGGCCTTGTACACCGGATGATGCGGGTATCTCTCTACAAGTCATAGAACACTTCGTTGGCAAGTTGCCAATCTTAGGTGTGTGTCTTGGCCATCAAGCCATTGCTCAGGTGTTTGGCGGTGAAGTGGTGAGAGCAAGACAAGTGATGCACGGTAAAACCTCACCGATACGCCACAATGGGAAGAGTGTTTTCCAAGGTCTGAATAACCCACTAACCGTCACGCGTTACCACTCCCTTGTGGTGAAAAACGGCACACTACCAGATTGCTTTGAACTGACTTCTTGGACAGAGCTTGAAGATGGCAGTATGGATGAGATCATGGGCTATCAACACAAAACCTTGCCAATTGATGCGGTTCAGTTCCACCCTGAATCGATTAAAACAGAGCAAGGGCACCAACTTCTGGCTAACTTTTTAGCACGTTAAGTGTTTAAAGCAGGTGTTTTACTCTCCTAAATAGGTGAGCTTAACCTGCGAACTCCTTCGTTATACGTTTTAATTCGAGTTTTACCGAGCTCGATCCTTCTGACGCCGATCACTTTTTATAACATTTCTTCCTCACCAGGCTAAGTTTTTAGCCTATGCAAAGTTATTCGCCGTATTTCCTTTTGAACCCAATATACCGCTGTGCCAGTAAGGCTTTGCCTTTGCAGGATAGGCGCATACGTAAAAAAAGCTTCATAAAACAGGTTGATTGATGCATAAATAGTCATAGGTAGTGAGGTTTAGCTGGTTGTGAGGGATGGCTAAAGAATAATCTACTATTGAAAACGTTAATTAAATGTAAATATAATGCTGCAGCGGGATTGTAGCGAGACAAAATTTTTTCGTCTCACTTATGAATCATTACGCTTATTTGCGAAGCTTGCGGTATCGAGAAGGAATGTACGATGACAGTGGAAAATAATGTAGAACGTAGTCTGTTTAATGAGGTGATGGTGCCTTGTTATAACCCAATGGAAATGATCCCGGTAAAAGGGGAGGGCGCACGTGTATGGGACCAACAAGGGCGAGAGTATATCGACTTTGCCGGTGGTATTGCTGTGAGCTGTTTGGGTCACTGTCACCCAGCAATGGTGAATGCCGTTACTGAGCAAGCAAACAAGATTTGGCACCTAAGTAATGTAATGACTAACGAACCTGCACTGCGTCTAGCGAAGAAGCTAACTGACGTATGTTTTGCAGAAAAAGTATTCTTTGCGAACTCTGGCGCAGAAGCGAATGAGGCAGCACTTAAGCTAGCTCGTCGTTGGGCAGCGGATGTTCACGGTCCTGAGAAATCTGAAATCATTGCATTCAAACAAGGTTTCCACGGTCGTACTTTCTTTACCGTAACCGTTGGTGGTCAAGAGGCTTACTCTGATGGCTTCGGTCCAAAACCTGGCGATGTAACTCACCTGCCTTACAACGATATTGCGGCTCTAGAAGCGCATATCTCTGATCGCACTTGTGCCATCATGATGGAACCTCTGCAAGGCGAAGGCGGTATCATTTCTCCAACGGCTGAGTTCGTTAATACGGTTCGTGAACTGTGTGACAAACACAATGCACTGCTGATTTTTGATGAAGTACAAACAGGTAACGGCCGTACTGGTGATTTCTATGCTTACCAAGGTCTAGGTGTAACACCAGACATCCTAAGCACGGCGAAGTCACTAGGTGGCGGTTTCCCTATCGGCGCAATGCTAACGACATCTGAACTGGCAACACACCTTAAGGTTGGTACGCACGGTTCTACTTACGGTGGTAACCCACTGGCGTGTGCAGTAGCTGAAGCTGTGGTTGACGTAGTTAGCCAACCTGAAACTTTGGCCGGCGTGAAAGAGCGCGAAGCGCTATTCCGTGATGGTCTAACTAAGATTAACGACAAATACCAAATTTTCAGTGAGATTCGTGGTAAAGGCCTATTGTTAGGTGCTGCACTGAATGACGAATGGCAAGGACGAGCGCGTGACGTATTAGTAGCAGCAGGCGAGCAAGGCCTAATGGTACTGGTTGCGGGTGCAAACGTGGTTCGTTTTACTCCATCACTGGTTATCACTAAACAAGAAATTGAAGAAGGCTTATCAAAACTAGACAAAGCAATCGCTACGCTAGTTTAGCCTGAGCGGCGTCATAGGAATGATCGCCATTAGAGCGATCCCATGACGTACTGCTAAAGGCCCAAGCTTCTGGTTTTGGGCCTATTTTGCATCTGGAGGGAATATTGATGCTAGTTGTTCGCCCAATAAAACTGTCTGATTACGATGCGCTGCACACCTGTGCAGTTGAATCAGGTCATGGATTCACATCTCTTCCGGTTAACGAAGAATTGTTAACTAACCGAATTACCCATTCTGAATACAGCTTTGCGAAAGCAGACGTGACCGAACCCGGTGATGAAGGCTATCTAATGGTGGGTTTCGACGCTGAAACTGGCGAAGTTGCTGGTACAACGGGTATCGAAGCTTCCATTGGCTGGGATGTGCCTTTTTACTCGTACCACATCAGTAAAGTGGTTCACTCTTCACAGCGCCTTAAAGTGAATAACGTGGTTAAGCTGTTGACGTTTGGTAATAACTACACAGGCTGCAGCGAAATTTGTACGCTGTTCTTACGTCCTGATTACCGCAAAGGCTTAAACGGTCGACTGATGTCTAAGTGTCGTTTCCTACTGATGGCTGAGCACCCAGAGCGTTTCTCAAAAACGATCTTTGCTGAGATGCGTGGTGTATCAGATGCAGAAGGTAACTCGCCATTCTGGAAGTGGTTGCAAGAGCACTTCTTCTCGATTGATTTCACACTAGCCGATTACCTAACGGGGATTGGTAAGAAAGGCTTCATCGCAGACCTTATGCCGAAACTGCCAATCTATGTAAACCTATTGAGTGAAGAAGCTCAGGCGGTGATTGGTCAAGTGCACGATAACACCCGCCCAGCATTGAAACTGTTGGAACGTGAAGGTTTCACGAATCGTGGTTATGTCGACATCTTTGATGCGGGACCAACGGTCGAGTGTGATTTAAGAAACATCGAATCTGTACGTCACTCTATTCGAGCACAGGTTCAAATTGCAGAGCACTCTAGCTCTAAAGACTTCCTAATTGGTAATACCTCATTTGAGAACTTCCGCGCAGTGGCCGCGAAAGGTGCGTATGACCAAGCAAGCGATACAGTGATTTTATCATCTGAAGTAGCAAGCGCTCTTGAAGTAAAAGAAGGCGAATTCGTTCGCATGTTGGCTCAATAAGAGCGGCGATTATCTGTCGAAGATTTTAAGGATAGAAGTATGACTCAGTGGATAGCAGGACAATGGGTAGCGGGTCAAGGTGATGCCATGACATCAGTAAGCCCATACAACAATGAAGTAGTGTGGCAGGGTGATAGCGCAACACCGGCACAGGTTGAATCTGCAGTGGCAGCGGCTCGCGAAGCGTTCCTAGTTTGGAAAAAACTGAGCTTTGCTGAGCGTGAAGCGATCGTGTTGAAGTTCGCAGAAAAAGTAAAAGAGAACAGCGAAGAGATCGCGCAAATTATCGCAAAAGAGACGGGTAAACCTATTTGGGAAACTCGCACTGAAGCGGGCGCAATGGCGGGCAAGATCGCTATCTCTATTCGTGCTTATCACGAGCGTACCGGTGAAGCATCACGTGAAGCGGCTGGTAACCAAATTGTACTTCGTCACCGTCCATTGGGCGTGATGGCGGTATTTGGCCCTTACAACTTCCCAGGTCACCTACCAAATGGTCATATTGTTCCTGCATTGCTATCGGGAAATACAGTGGTATTCAAACCTTCAGAGCAGACGCCTTGGACAGGTGAGTTCGCAATGAAGCTATGGCAAGAAGCGGGTCTTCCTGCTGGCGTAATCAACCTAGTGCAAGGTGCTAAAGAGACCGGCATCGCACTGGCTGATGCTAAAGGTCTTGATGGCGTACTATTTACAGGTAGTGCTAATACGGGTCATATCCTGCACCGTCAATTCGCGGGTCAACCGGGCAAGATGCTGGCACTAGAGATGGGTGGTAATAACCCTATGGTGATCAGTGACCAATACGGTGACGCAGACGCAACGGTATACACCATTATCCAATCAGCGTTCATCAGTGCTGGTCAACGTTGTACATGTGCTCGTCGCCTGTATGTTCCTGTTGGCGAGAAGGGCGATCTGCTACTCGACAAACTGGTCGCAGCGACGCAAAAGATTCGTGTTGATCAGCCATTTGCTGAACCTGCACCTTTCATGGGGCCTCAAATCTCTGAAGCTGCCGCTAAGTTTATTCTAGACGCACAAGCTAACCTGCAGTCTCTGGGGGGTGTCAGCCTAGTAGAGGCAAAAGCAGGCGAAGCGGCGTTTGTCTCTCCGGGCATTATCGATGCAACCAACATTGCTGACCTGCCAGATGAAGAGTACTTCGGCCCATTGCTACAAGTGGTTCGTTATCAGTCGCTAGAGCAAGCGGTTGAATTAGCTAACGACACACGCTTTGGTTTGTCAGCAGGTTTAGTATCGACAGACGATTCTGAGTGGGAATACTTCGTTGACCATATCCGTGCGGGTATTGTTAACCGCAACCGCCAACTCACAGGCGCAAGTGGTGATGCACCATTTGGTGGTCCGGGTGCTTCTGGCAACTTACGCCCAAGTGCTTACTATGCGGCAGATTACTGTGCTTACCCAATGGCTTCAATGGAAGGTGGTGAAACTCAACTGCCAGCTACGTTTAGCCCAGGTATCGAGCTGTAGTTTAGATTGATATTGAGCGAAAGCTCATTCATTAGTTATGAATTAAGGAAGCAGCGTATCGCTTCCTTATTTTAACCACGCTCAGCGTCAAGATTGGGCGGTAGATAATAATAGAACAAGTATGTCACAGGCTGATGGCTGCTGACTTTGTGTCTCAGTCTCTCCCTTTCTAATCCAAATCACTAGCTTGCTAGAACCTCTGACAAGGAGTCACCATGACGCCCGATCTACTCTTTAAATCACTATGGGACGATTACATTCACAGACTTTGCCCGTCGGCAGAGAAAGTACATCACTTGCTAAAAGAAGATGAAGCGCTGATCAATGATCACATTGCATTGCGTACTTTTAATGTTGCCCCTCTAGGTATTGAAACATTAGCCAAACCTTTCCTTGAGCTAGGTTACAAAGCATGTGGCGATTACTTGTTTGAAAGCAAGAAGCTAGTGGCTAAACACTACGAACACCCAGACCCAAAACAACCGAAAGTGTTCATTAGTGAGTTGAAGGTAGAAGAGTGTTCTGGTGAATTACAGCAGATCGTTGCCAAATTGGTTGAGCAGGTTGATGCAAGTAAGTTAGAGGGACACGAATTCCTATTTGGTGGCCGCCTTTGGGATTTGAGCTTCGCTGATTTCCAACTGTTAGCGAAGGAGAGCGAATACGCCTCTTGGTTAGCCGCTCACGGTTACGGTGCTAACCACTTCACGGTTAGTGTCAATCAACTGAACAAGTTCGATGAAGTACAAGCAGTGAATGACTACCTGAGTGATGCTAGCTTTACGATTAACGCATCTGGTGGTGAGGTAAAAGGCTCTCCAGAGGTGTTATTAGAGCAATCATCAACAATGGCAGACAAAGTGCCAGTGGCATTTGTTGAAGGCAATGAGATGATTCCTGGTGGCTTCTATGAGTTCGCTAAGCGCTATCCAATGGCCAATGGTGAGCTTTATACCGGTTTTGTTGCTGCATCGGCGGACAAGATCTTCGAAAGCACCAACGGTTAAAGAAAGATACGATTACGGTTTTTGCCCTAGAAACTCGGGTACGCTTCGCTTCGAGAATGTTTACAAGGCGAGAGCCTCATGTGTTCCATTCGTATCTCGTATCTTCTCTCAATAAAGAAAAAGCCACCAAATTCGCATTTGGTGGCTTTCATATTTTTGACTCAGTTAATCGAAATTAACGAGTGCCGTATACCACGATAGTCTTACCGTGTGCAGAAATTAGGTTCTGCTCTTCTAGCATCTTCAAGATACGACCTACTGTCTCACGAGAACAACCAACGATTTGGCCAATCTCTTGACGAGTGATCTTGATCTGCATGCCGTCAGGGTGAGTCATTGCATCTGGCTGTTTCGCTAGGTTTAGTAGCGTTTGAGCGATACGACCTGTTACGTCAAGGAACGCTAAGTCACCAACCTTTTGGCTAGTTACTTGTAGGCGGCTTGCCATTTGCGCTGAAAGACGCATTAGGATGTCTGGGTTCACTTGGATAAGTTGACGGAACTTCTTGAAAGAAATTTCAGCTACTTCACAAGGAGATTTAGCACGAACCCAAGCTGTACGCTCTTGGTCTTCTTCGAACAAGCCTAGCTCACCGATGAAGTCGCCTTGGTTTAGGTAAGAAAGAATCATTTCCTTACCTTCTTCGTCTTTAATAAGAACTGCCACAGAACCTTTAACGATGTAGTACAAGGTCTCTGCCTTTTCACCAGCATGGATCAAAGTACTTTTTGAAGGGTACTTATGAATATGACAGTGTGAAAGGAACCACTCTAATGTTGGATCGGTTTGAGGTTTACCTAGAACCATAATATCTCACTTCCTCTGCAGGGTATGCTTGCCGCTTTCCGTATTTTAGCTAAGCCTGAATTGACTTCTTAGGATAAGAGCACTCGATGAGCGCTGCAAGCTATCTTGTGTTTCGTTTAAGAATAGTATCCTTTTTCAGGTACTATTTCTTGATTTTAATCGTGACCAAGCTACGATTTTTTACGCAAAATTGTGCACATGATCACGGTATGAAAAGTAATCAGCCAGAATGTCGTTTTGTTAACCTATTTTCCCGGTTTCGATGAGTTGTTGTAGGATTGGCCTCACAATGAGCTCCATAGCAAAGCTCATCTTACCACCTGGCACCACTAGTGTGTTATGACGAGACATGAATGAGCCATCAATCATGGCCAAAAGATACGGGAAATCGACGTTTTTGATGCCGCGCAAACGTATAACAACGAAGCTTTCATCTAAACTTGGAATCCCTTTGGCGTTAAGTGGGTTTGATGTATCTACGGTTGGGACACGCTGAAAGTTGATATGAGTACGCGAAAATTGCGGGGTAATATAGTTAAGGTAATCATCCATTGAACGAACAATGGAGTCCATTACTGCTTCGCGTGAGTGGCCACGATCGCGTGTGTCACGAACGAACTTTTGAATCCACTCTAGGTTTACGATAGGAACCATGCCAATCAGCAGGTCGACGTGTTGAGAGACATTAATGTCGCCATCAACCACACCGCCGTGTAGACCTTCGTAAAACATCACGTCTGAATTTTCAGGGATATCTTGCCATGGCGTGAAGGTGCCAGGCATTTGATTATAAGGCACAGCTTCATCGAACGTATGTAGGTAACTACGTACTTTACCAGTACCTTCATTACCGTACTTACGGAAAAACTCTTCTAATGCTGCGAAGTCGTTGGCTTGTGGGCCGAAGTAGCTGATGTGCTTACCTTGCTCACGTGCCTTGCGGATCTCGACGTCCATTTCTGGTCGAGTGAAGCGGTGAAAACTATCCCCTTCAACCCAAGCAGCCTTCACGTCCATCATATTGAACATTTTTCGGAAGGCTTCTGAAGTAGTGGTGGTGCCGGCTCCTGAAGAACCCGTCACCGCAATAATTGGATGTTTAGCGGACATGACAACCCTTGTCTTATGAGTAACTTACTTGTTAGCAATCGTTTTCCACTATAACACGGCTCTGTGTTAAGCGCAGCTTAGAAGCGTTTTGTGAGCTGGATATCAACGGTTTCGTGCAGTTCGGAAAACACGATATTGGCCTCACCAGAAGCTAATTGATGTTTCACTTGGTCAATCTTGTTTTGTAGAGAGATCTCCACGTCGCCGTAGTCTGTACCCTCACGCAGTACGAATTCCTTGATGAGGTTTTCCAGCGTATCAGGCTCGATGTCTTTCCATGGGATGATCATAAATACTTCTCTCTTTTATGTTCATTGATATGTTGATGAGTGTGTCTAGTGATGTTTATAGTGCAACCCCAATTAGGGACTGCGCTATCTTACCAAGGTTTCGCGTTTATATTTAGCAAGGCTTCGTCGTTATGCTGAACCTTGGATACTTTCATAATAGGCTGGTAGCGCTTCTTCTAACCAAAACCTTGGTTTTAGTGTACTACCAGTAATGAACCCAACATGACCCCCTTTCTGGAACAAGCGATAATCGATGTTATCCGGCAGAACGAACTTAGGAATCACATCATCGGTCATAAAAGGATCGTCTTTAGCGTGGATGATCTGAGTTGGTAGCTTTATCTTATTGAGCTTAGGAAGAGCCGAGCACTGTGCGTAATAGTCTTGAGCGTTCTTGAATCCATGCAGAGGCGCGGTGATTCGTTCATCAAACTCATACAACTTATCAATCCTCTTGATTGTCTCAGCGGTGATGTCGAGCTTCTCTTGCAGCAGGTTAATCTTTTTTAGGGCGTTTGATTTGAGAGAGCTGAGCAGGTACTTCTTGTAGAGCTTAGAGAAGCCTTTCTCAATGCGACTCGCGCAACAAGCTAGATCAAAAGGGGCTGACACTATGGTTGCTGCTGATAGCAGGGGATCGTCTGCATACTCAGCCAGATAATTTGCTAGCATGTTTCCGCCTAAAGAGATGCCGACCGCCACCTTAGGGTTGTTGGGAAACTGTGCGTGCAGGTGTCTTAGGAAAAAGCGAGCATCTTCGACTTCGCCAGAATGGTAGGCACGTGCCAAGCGGTTCGGTTTACCGCTACAGCCTCTAAAATGCATCATCACCGACAACCAACCATCCTTGGCAAACGCATTCATCAGCCCGTTGGCATAAGGGCTCTCAAAACTGCCCTCTAATCCGTGAAACAGAATAAAGATAGGTTTGTTGCTCGTCAGTTCATCGTTATCTGGTGATTCACTCCAAGCAAGGTCTAGGAAATCACCATCAGGCGTTTCTAAGGTTTGCCATGTAGGATGGAACAACGCCTGCTTTCTGATAAACCTTGGCACTAAAGTTTGTAAGTGTGGGTTAGATAAACCAGCCGCTGCGGTAAATATGGTCATAAAACAGTCCGTGCTTTTTATGGGCTTTGAAAAGTATTAAGTATTGCGATGCGCCCACGTTTTTATTTGAGCTTGGTTGATTCTCGGTGCAAGCGCAAGCCTTTCACTGAGACTCAATGTAAAACATGTTGTGAGTAACTGATTGAATATTATCAAACTTGTACGAGCTAGCCTCTGCTTGCTATGAGCACTCGTTTTGCTAGGTGCAGCGAAATATCAATACGAGAGTAAGCTTGTACCGGAACAACTCAAAAGAGAAAGAAAACGAGTTAAGGCTGAGGGGCGGGTTCAGAAAATGCGTCATAGAGGTTTTCTGCTCCGAGTAGACGACAATATTGCAGAGCCAGTGGTGCTTGTTGATTAGTGAACAGTTGCAGTGAGTTAATACAGTCGACAAGATCGGATTGCTGCTGCTTCTCAAGTTGCAGTTCAAACTGTAAGGCTTCACGGTAGAGAGAGTCGACCACATGCTCTTTAAGGTGCTTACGTAACTCTCGATAACTATGAAGTAAGGTTTCGGAGCGGCTTAAGCACTGCTGTACTTTGTGCCACTCTTCTTCTGCAAAAGACATTTGCTGCTCATCGAGCCATTTGAGGAGCAGCAGTAGATTGACGTTGCCGTGGAACTGGTTTTGCAAAGCTAAGCACGCATCTTTAACACCGCGCACACTGTAATACTGAAGGCTAAATTGCCATAGTCGTTCCAGTGTTAGTGATATTGGGGCGTGCTTTGGGCTCATAAGTTATCCATATCCTGTTCCATCTGCTCAAGCTCTTCTTGAGTGGACATCCAATCCATTTCAACTTCTTCAAGTTGTGACTTACTGCTCGCTTGTAGGGCGAGTACTTCATTCAGTTTAGCCTTATTTTCAGCTTCATACAGTGAAGTGTCGGATAATTGTTGCTCGGCTTCTTCAAGAGCAAGCGTCAGTTTATCCATCTGCTTTTCAAATTGAGTCAGCTTTTTACGGATTGGTGCGGTTAACTTACGGAACTCAGCTTCTTTACGCTTTTGCTCTTTTTTCGCAGCAGCACTGTTGGCACCATCTTTCGCTGGAGCCTGCGCTTGTGCTTCTTTACGTTCCACTTTTTGCTGTTCGGTTAGCCACTTGTAGTAATCGTTCAGGTCACCGTCAAACGGCGCAACTTGGCGGTCGTGCACAAGGTACAGGTCATCGGTGGTTGCACGAAGTAGGTAACGGTCGTGCGATACGATAACCATCGCGCCTTCAAACGTCTGTAGAGCAAATGTCAGCGCCTGACGCATGTCGAGATCCAAGTGGTTAGTTGGTTCATCGAGTAGCAACAGGTTCGGTTTTTGCCATACCAGCAGCGCCAATACTAAACGTGCTTTCTCACCACCTGAGAAAGGAGCCACTTTATCCAGTGCTTTCTCGCCTTGGAAGCCAAAGCTACCTAGATAATCACGCAGCTGCTGTTCGGTGTGTTTAGGCGCAATCTGCATCATGTGTTGCAGTGGTGTCTCTTCTGGGTGCAGCGTTTCTAGTTGATGCTGTGCGAAGTAACCAATCTTAACGCCTTGTGAGTAGCTCAGCTCGCCACCTTGCTGTTTCAGTTCGCCAGAAAGCAGCTTAATAAGTGTCGATTTACCTGCGCCATTGCGACCCAGTAGACCGATACGGCTACCCGGAACAAGGTTAAGGCGAATCTTCTCTAGGATTAATTTGTCATCGTAGCCTGCAGAGACCTCATCCATCATCATGATTGGGTTTGGTAGTGCGTCTGGTTCTCTGAACTCAAAGCTGAATGGGTTATCAAACTGAGCTGGCAGTACTTGTTCCATTTTCTCTAGCGCTTTAATACGGCTTTGCGCTTGGCGAGCCTTTGAAGCTTTATAACGGAAACGGTCGATGTAGCTCTGCATGTGAGCCATCTGCTTTTGCTGCTTCTGGTACATCGCCTGTTGCAGAATCAGTTTCTGCGCTCGTTGATTCTCAAACGATGAGTAGTTACCTGTGTACTCATTTAACTTTTGGTTTTCTACGTGCACGATGCGGTTGACGATAGGGTCTAAGAAGTCTCTATCGTGCGAGATAAGAATCAGTGTGCCAGGGTAGCTTTGTAGCCAGCGCTCTAGCCACATTACCGCATCTAAGTCCAAGTGGTTGGTTGGCTCATCGAGCAGCAGTAAGTCACTGCGGCACAGCAGGGCTTGCGCTAGGTTCAAACGCATACGCCATCCACCTGAGAATTGGGTCAGGTTCCACGTCATTTGTTCTTGGCTAAAGCCTAGGCCGTCTAGCAATTCGGCTGCGCGAGCCTTAATGCTGTAACCACCAATGGTTTCTATCTTGCCGTGAATCTCTGCGACGAGTGTGCCGTTGTCGGCTACTTCCGCTTTTTGCAGCTGATCTTCAAGGCCGCGATATTCACGGTCGCCATCAATCACGTATTCAATTGCTGTTCTTTCTAATGCTGGGG
Source organism: Vibrio sp. 10N.261.52.A1 (assembly GCF_002876325.1). Taxonomy (NCBI): domain Bacteria; kingdom Pseudomonadati; phylum Pseudomonadota; class Gammaproteobacteria; order Vibrionales; family Vibrionaceae; genus Vibrio; species Vibrio sp. 10N.261.52.A1. The sequence continues at coordinate 3,905 of NZ_MCYD01000771.1, read as the reverse complement.
TTTCTTGAGCAACCCACGCCATTTCCCAATGAGTAGGTTTGCTGAATGAACCAGCATCAATCGATAGCTCGTCTTTAATTAAAGCGAACAGCGTCGATTTACCACAGCCGTTTTTACCCACCAAGCCAATCTTGTCGCCAGGGTGAAGAGTCGCAGATGCTTGGTCGAGGAGGGGCTTACCGCCGCGTAGCAATTGAATATCAGAGAAAGTAATCATAGAAATAGCATAGAAATTAGAGGTGAACAGACGCCTGCATAGTAGGCTGAAACCAGATAAAAGTCGATCACAATGCAATTTGCGTTATGATGCCAATAACATATTAATAACTTTTGCTTAAATTCTTGTGGCCTTGCCACCGTTTAGCCTTAAAAGGAAAGCTTCAAAGGAATGAGTAATACTCCCTCGACAGACAAAGTAGTACCCAAAGTATTGGTTATCTACGCGCACCCAGAGCCACAAACCTCTATTGCCAATCAGATGATGGTTAAGAAAATAGAGTCGCTCGGACATGTCAAAATTCACGATCTCTATGCCATCTATCCTGATTTCTTTATCGATGTGCCTTATGAGCATTCTCTGCTCCTTGAATATGATGTGATTGTGTTCCAACACCCTCTGTTTATGTATTCCTGTCCTTCATTGCTAAAAGAGTGGTTTGACCGAGTCTTGGGTAAAGGCTTTGCGTTTGGTGAGCAAAGTGCACTGAAAGGTAAACATTGGCGCAGTGTTATCACTACGGGTGGTAAAGAAGAGGCGTTTGGAGCAGCAGGCTATAATAAATATCCATTACAAGAGATTTTACAACCTTTCGAACTCACAGCTGCTTTGTGTCAGATGAACTGGATTCCACCATTGGTTTTACACTGGGCACGAAATGTCACAGATATGACACGGTATCAACATGCAGAAGCGTATCGAAACTGGTTGCGAGACCCGCTACAAGATATAGGAGCGAACGATGGCTCTGACTAATGAATTTTTGCAAAGTAGCGTTATATTTTTAGCTGCCGCGGTGGTTGCTGTTCCTATCGCACAACGCGCAGGTTTAGGCTCAGTTTTGGGCTACTTGCTGGCGGGTGTGGCAATTGGCCCATGGGGGCTTGGTTTAATTAGTGACGTAGAAGCGATTCTACACTTTTCCGAATTCGGGGTGGTGCTGCTGCTCTTCCTGATTGGTTTAGAGCTTAACCCTAAAAAATTGTGGCAGATGCGAGCGCCTATTCTCGGGCTCGGTGGCGCGCAGGTGCTGATCACCACTCTGATTATTACTGCCATCGCCTGCATGTTCGGTTTAACGTGGCAAACGAGCCTAGTAATAGGTATGGGTTTGGCCTTGTCCTCGACTGCTATCGCTTTAAGGGTTATTGAAGAGCGAGAGCTTGGTGGTAAAGAAGCAGGCCAATCAGGTTTTGCAGTACTACTTTTCCAAGATATTGCCGTGATCCCTATGTTGGCTATGTTGCCTTTACTTGCAGGTAACACCGGCGGCAGCTGGGCAGACATGTTGTGGATGTTAGGTGGTGTGGTTGGTTTACTAGTCGGTGGCCACTTCTTGTTGAGGCCTCTTTTCCGCTATGTAGTAATGAGTGGTGTGCGTGAGTTGTTCACTGTTGCTGCTCTGCTATTGGTGATTGGTATTGCTGTGATCATGCAACAGATTGGTTTGTCGATGGCATTGGGTACTTTCTTAGCGGGCGTACTTCTAGCGGAAAGTGAATACCGACATGAGTTGGAAATCGCGATTGACCCATTTAAAGGACTGTTACTTGGTCTGTTCTTTATCTCGGTCGGTATGGCCGTTAACTTGGGTTTATTAGCCGAAAGCCCGTTTGCAATACTGATCGCTGTTCTTGCGTTAGTCGTACTAAAGGGGCTGGTTTTGTACGCCCTTGCTCGAATGTTCGGAACTCAAGCCAAAGCGCGCAGCCGCATGGCGATGATTCTTAGCCAAGGCGGTGAATTCGCTTTCGTTATCTTCACCGCGGCAAGTGCACAAGGCATCTTGAGTGGTGAGCAAGTGTCATTTTTGCTAGTTGTGGTGAGTCTATCAATGGTGACCACGCCATTAATGCTTAAGCTGCAAGATAAGTTCTTTGCTCGCCAGTTGAATCAAATCAGTGAGAATGCGATGTCTTCGGATGTGGTTGATCGTAGCCCTCGAGTGATCATTGCTGGCTTTGGTCGTTTTGGTCAGATCATCGGTCGTCTGATGTACGCTAATAAGATCCGCATTACGATCTTGGAAAGTGACGCTAGCCAAATCCACATCCTGAGAAAGTTTGGCTACAAGGTATTTTACGGTGATTCCACTCACTTAGAGTTGTTGCGCGCAGCGGGGGCTGATAAGGCCGAAGCTATTGTGCTGTGTACTGACTCTCCTGATGAAATCATGAAAACCGTCGATTTGTGTAAGCAGCATTTTCCACGTCTTAAAATCTTGGCGCGTGCACGAAGCCGTGTTGAAGCCTACCAATTGCTTAATCACGGGGTAAACAACTACTCGCGTGAAACCTTCTTAGGGGCACTGGACCTAGGCCGTCAAACTCTGACTGAACTTGGCATGCATCCATACAAAGCGAAGCGAGCAGAAGCACATTTTAGGAAGTTGGATAATGGTATGCTGAAAGAGTTACTGCCTCAGCATAATGAAGACGCAGAGTTAGCCCAAAGAGCGAAAGAGGCTCGTAAAGAGCTTGAAGAGATCTTTGGACATGAGATGGAGAATGACCACCAATCTCGAAACTATTGGCAATAGCTTCAGCTTAGAGTGAATGGTTCGAGCTTGTAATGAATGCTTTGAGCCAAAAGCCATTGCCCAGAGATACCTAATAATAAACGTGGTCCTATTCGCTTTCACATCAAGCATAGAGAACCGCGAATCCAGAGTAGTAAAGGATATTAACGTGAAACAGAAAAAACGCTTTATCGCAGGGGCAAGCTGCCCAAGCTGCAATACTCAAGACACGCTTCGCTGGTGGATTGAGAACAATATTGAGTTAGTGGAATGTGTCGATTGCGACTTCTCAGAGCAACGCAAACCGAAAACTGTAGAGAAATCTGAACACGCGAATCAAGAAATGATCGGTATTTTTAAGCCTGAGTGATTGAGTTTCGATAATTGATCCCCATAATATCCGGGTACAGAATTTTTCCTAAGCTCAACTGTTGGAGCTTAGTCCAAACCTCCTTGGAGCTCTCATGAAAATTGAAAAGAACGTAGTAGTTAGTGTTGCATATCAAGTGAAACTTGAAGATGGCGTAGTAGTTGACCAATCAACTGCAGAAGCTCCACTAGATTACCTTCACGGTCATAACAACCTAATTACAGGTCTTGAAAAAGAGCTTGAAGGCAAAGTAGCTGGCGACAAGTTCTCTGCAACGGTTACTCCAGAAGACGCTTACGGTGAGCACAACGACGCACTAGTGCAACGTGTTCCTGCTGACGTTTTCCAAGGTGTTGAGCAAATCGAAGTTGGTATGCGCTTCCTAGCGGATACAGACCAAGGTCCAATCCCTGTAGAAGTAACTGAAGTAGACGGCGACGAAGTTGTTGTTGATGGCAACCACATGCTAGCTGGCCAAACTCTAACGTTTGACGTTGAAGTAGTAGCGGTTCGTGAAGCGACTGAAGAAGAAGTTCAACACGGTCACGTACACCAAGAAGGCGGCTGTGGCGGTCACGGTCACGACCATGATCACGAAGGCGGTTGCTGCGGTGGCGAAGGCCACGACCACGGTGAAGAGAAAAAAGACGGCTGCTGCGGCGGCGGTAGCTGTGGTTCTCACTAATACCGAGTTGACGGTTTAGTTTTAGAATATGAAAGCCTCCCTTGTGGAGGCTTTTTTCGTATTGGGGGTGTGCTTTCTGGCGTGAACATGACCGCTAGTGAAAGATTTGTTGTTG
>NZ_MCYD01000770.1:0-724 GCF_002876325.1 Vibrio sp. 10N.261.52.A1 | reverse complement strand
CTATACATACTTCATCGTATCGGAGCTGAAATATTTTGTAATAACCATATCGTTAATAGCGCCTTGAATTTGGCGATATGCCAACTAATTGGCATAAGCTAAGGCTATGGTTTACATAAAAATATATTCCAATATTAAATTGTGAAATCGCTCGAATTTAATACTGATATTGGGTAGTATGCGCGGGATTTCCCACCACTCGTGAAACTTTGACATGAAACTAACACTAAAACAGAAGTTAATAGGTGCGAGCCTATCTGCTGTTGTCGTTATGGCTACAGCACTGACTTGGTTATCAGCAAACCAGTTATTTGAACAGACTCGTAATGGCGTATACCTACGAGCAGAAAGCGTATCAGAAGCAGCATCTGAAGGTATTAAAAACTGGATTGATATTCGTACGGATATCGCTTCAGCATTTAATGACTTTTCACGAGAGGATGATGTTGTTCCTTTCCTTAAGCAAGCTCGTGTGGCGGGTGGCTTTGACGATATCTTTTTAGGTACTCCAGAAGGTGGCATGTACCGCTCACACCCTGAACGTAACCGTGCTGGTTACGATCCTCGTCAACGTCCTTGGTACCAAGAAGCAAACGCTGCAGGTAAGCAAATCATTACTACTGCTTACCAAGATGCAATCACCAAAGCACTTCTAGTAACGATTGCAGAGCCAGTTCGCCACAATGGTCAACTTGTTGGTGTGGTAGGTGCTGACGTACTTATC
>NZ_MCYD01000769.1:0-3769 GCF_002876325.1 Vibrio sp. 10N.261.52.A1 | reverse complement strand
GGCATTTTTACTATGCGTCGGTTTATGTGTTTAAGGTATTATGCGGAGGCTAAGGTATTGCGTTGCTCTCACCTTAGCAAGGTGTTATGTGTAAGGGGAGATATGAGCGCTAAACGGATATTAATTGGTGGTGTAGGATTGGTAAAAGGGCGACCTAAAAACCTGGGGGTTTGTATTCAAGAGGTCTGTTCCATATTAGAACCTACGCTCGAAGGCAGTGGTTGGTCAGATAAAGCTCCTTTCCATACATTAAGCTTGATCATTAGATACGGAAGTGATGACTCTCGCGCTGTTGAGTTTGGTTCTATTAATAAGAAATACAGTGAGCTAAACGTTTCTATAACAACTTCACTAACGGTACTAAAAGAAGCAGATAAACGTGGGGAGTTGCAAAGTCTCGTCATGGAGTTGGCTGAGAAATCAATTCAACAAGTATCGGCAAAATATGGGTTGGCCGAAAATTACACATAACAAACGTTTAAAGCTCAAGCAACTTTTAAACGGTAGGTAGGTGAGGCCAATACCTACCTAGTGACTTACTCAGATATATCTGAGAATTTAACCCTTTACATTGGTCATTTTGTGTATTTGTGGCTCATGAGCTAATGCGGTTTTATAAAACTCAAATATCGGTGTGATATATGGCTGGGCATAGTGTTCGTCTAGGGCGGCTTGGTCGACCCAGTTTTCAACCAAGATAAGCTGATCTTTCGCTTTGTTTTCATATAGCTCAAAACGCAAGCAACCCGCTTCTTCTCGAGTAGCAGTTAGAATGCCTTCAGCTTTTTGTTTGCACTCCGCATAAAATTCACTTTTTGGGGTAATAAAAGCCACAACACTAAGCATTGTTTTTCTCCTTTTGGGGGGTAAATTGGCCCATCAATTTTTGGGTTAATACAATGATTGGTTTATTCAACAAGTAGGCCGCTGCAAACGAAGCCGGCCAAGCATTAATAAAGGCAAAGCCCCATCGACTGATGAAATCCTCTGGTAAACCGAGATTGATGTAAGTAACCCACGCGGACACCATACTTGACATCGCACATGAGAACAGAGCAGTGAACAAAAGTTTTTTCATAGCGCTTCCTCCGTTCTGTATACTGTATGGATTTATCGTATCCTCAGCCATACGAGCTTTAGAACACTAAGATTGCGGAAAACCTTATGCTGGATGATTTTTTAATATTTGTTGAAGTAGCCCGCCGAGGCAGTTATTCAAAAGCGGCACGAGACTTAACAACTACCGCGCCTACCTTGTCCAAACGCATCTTATTATTAGAAGAGAGATTAGGTGAGTCACTCTTTATTCGCTCCTCTAGGGGAGTCAAACTCACCAGCTTTGGTAAAGGGTTATTTGAACAGCTTGGCGAGACCACCCTAAATCTTCATCAGGCTGTAACTGAAAGCTCGAAAAGTGAAGCGGTTTCCTTCGTCTTACATTGCCCACGAAACTTAATCATTGGCCAACTATACCCAGCGCTTGAAGCCTTTCTGCTAGAGAAAAGTCATGTGGATGTCGTTATTGAGCCTGCCAATACAAATGTATTGCTCAGCCAAACTTCTTTTGATTTAGCGATACGTTGTGGAGAGCAAAGAGACTCGTCTTTTTACCAGAAAAAGTTAGCCAACATTGCCGTATGCCTTGTCTCAAGAAGAGACTCCAAAAGCCGAGACCGACTTATTATGCCGTACTCTAAGACGCAAATTTCAGGGCAAGACTTGCTAAGTATCGAGCGGCAATACTCCAAGGTTTCTCGGGTCAACGACATTACCTTGGTACGTAAACTGGTCGCGTCAGGCATGGGGGTAGGCTTATTGCCTATGACAGAGATCGCCGATTTGAATAGTGAGATGTCCGGGCACATTCAATACGACTCTGAAATACTTTTTACTCGGCCTATGTATGCCTTGTGGGCGAATAAACCAAAGCCTTCGTCACTGTCCCAAGATCTGATCACATGTATCGAGAGCTGTGTTCAAAACACTCGCGCTTTACAAGGGCGCAAGGTTGATTTGACGTAATTGGGCGGTATATCTTTGGAAGAATCGGTAAGGAAGTAGGTATTCAATGGTGGATAAAATTACATTTTTCACAAGGCTAGAGCGCCAGATTCTTTCTGGTAAAAAGACTGCAACGATTAGGGATAAATCTGAAAGCCATTATTACCCGGGGCAGGTTGTTGAAGCACTTACTCACGAAGATGGGCGAAAAATCTGTAGACTAGAAGTTGTCGGTGTTGAGCATGTGAACTTTGATAAACTCAACAGAAAGCATGCAAAAGCAGAAAACCTTCCATTTGTCTTCATGCTCAAATGGATCTTGCGAAAGATATATCCATCAGACAAGAGCTTGTGTTTTATAAGCTTCAAAGTCGTTGATTAACAAATCTGCAAGTTGTGAAGCACATGAACCACGCGCATAACAGGGCGTTTTCAGTTGGGAAACTATGAGAGCAATTTTTAAAAAAACGGAAGGTGACTATCTTGAGGCAATCATCGAATTAGATGGTGTCAATGTTGTTGTAATGGACGACTTTGGGGGCGATAGATATCAAGCTGGAGAAAATATCGATATCTGTTTATCAGTCGGCCTCCATTATGAAGACGAAGAATGGGAGTCAATGTTTTCAGGTAATCCTGAAGCCAAGAAAGAGCTAAACCACCAGTGGGGCTGGCGCTATCGTGCATATGGTATCGTGACAGAAATAGATCCTGAGGTAATAGTTGATGTGGGTATTACACATCTATCAGCACCAATCGAGACTAGTGATCCAAGATTAGCAGGAGAAAGTATCGCATTTACTATTTATAGACTGGATGCTCACAGCAGCTAACAAGGCGCAGCTTTCGGACAACTTTTTCATACTCCAATTAATCCGTAACATTCTAGGTTAGCTATGTCGAAGCCAAGCTTTTGTCCAAAACCTTCACGGGCTGAATTTTTACCCGTGGCATTCATTCAGCTTTCATCTCAAATGATTAATCGGTAAAGTCTGGCAAACAGAAAGGAGCCAGTAAAAAATGATTGATACCACAATATTGCCACTATTCTTTGTTACCACTATATTCTTAGCAATTTCTCCGGGCCCAGATTTAGTACTCATATCAACATATTCTTCGACTCGTGGCTTTAAAGCTGGAGTAATGGTGTCAGTTGGTATTTTCATTGCGGGATTAATTCAAACACTGTTAGTAGCATTTGGCTTAGGAAAACTGATGCAAGCGATGCCACCTTTGGTATTGGTAATCAAAATTGTTGGGGCAATTTATCTATCTTGGCTTGGAGTTAATTTATTACGTACATGGCTAAAAAACAAAGGAGACGTATCTGCAAGTCAGACGATTCAGTCTTTGTGTAATAAAGATCTAGTCTACCGTGGCTTACTTAATAATATTATGAACCCCAAAGCGTTAATCTTCTTTAGTATGTTCTTGCCTCAGTTTACGCATTCTGGTGGTGCTTTAACCAATCAGATACTCATACTTGGAATCATTCTTAGTAGTATTGTTTTATGTATCAATACTATTTTCTCATTTTCTTTTAGTAAGTTGGGCTCTTTGCTAGGTTGTCACTTTAGTTTAAACCGTCATATCGATGGTGTATTGGGCGTGGTATTTTTGGGACTTGCTGCCCGTTTAGCTACAAGTAAGTAATGTATGCATACAGCGTTTGGGCTTCAGATACTTTTCTTATCTGAATAGAATGAGTTGGAGCCCAGCCCTAACTCTGATATGTAAAAAATTTCTCAGGTTGAATTTTTACCCGTGG
>NZ_MCYD01000768.1:0-2857 GCF_002876325.1 Vibrio sp. 10N.261.52.A1 | reverse complement strand
GGGTCCCTCTAAGGAGTGGTTAAATGACAGATTACAAAGCGAGCTATTGATGTGGTGAATGTTACTTGAAGTGGTAATGACTTTATAGGAAGGAATGGGGGAGCAGAAAAGGAAAGTGCTGATGGGTGATGCAGGTAATCGGTTTCCTTTAGTGTTCAGTTGGACTTTCTGGTTTTTTTATCTAAATGGAGTTTATTCCTTGGTTTTATAAACTGCGGTGTAACAGGTTGAAAGATGGTTGATTTGATTGTTTTTTGTAAACAATTTTAATGTAAGTGTGGGTAAGAAAATAAAGCAAGTGTAAGCGATTAGGATGGGATACGTCATTAAATGCAATCGGTGTCATTTTGCGGAGCCTATATAAATCGGAGCTTACAGACGACCTGGTGTCTGATTTTGTAAACGTATATGTACAAATATGATTACTATGTTTTGCGTACGGTAAAGTCTTGACTCTAATAACAATATTGATGATATATGACCAGTATATATACTGCCCACGCTTTTAATAAATACTGGTGATAGATATGTCGAAAACCAAAGTACTCATTGTCGAAGATGACCAAGAGATCGCTCGTTTAACCACACTCTACCTAGAAGCAGAAGGGTATGAAGTGAGCGTCGTTCATGAGGGAAACTTGGCACTTGAAGCTATCCGAAGTATTGAACCTGATTTAGTGCTGTTGGACCTTATGTTACCAGGTATGAGTGGCGCACAAATCTGCCGAGAGGCACGTGAGTTTTACAATGGAATGATCTTAGTACTGACTGCCTCCGCAGATGAAATGAGTGAAGTAAGCTTATTTAAGTTCGGTGCTGATGATTATGTGGCTAAGCCGATACGAGGGCATGCATTGCTGGCCCGAATCGAAGCTCTGTTGAGACGTGCAACGCCGGTTACAACAACGGCGGAAACGGTGTCAGAAAACCAGTGTGAGATCGTCATCAATAGCGCAGCCCAAAGTGCCACTTTATACGGACAAAACTTGAAGCTCACATCCGCAGAGTTTGAGATTTTGAACCTTCTTGTTAAGAATGTTTGCCAAGTCGTTACCCGAGACCAATGTTGCCAGCTATTCCGAGGAATAGATTATGCGTTTAACGATCGTTCGATTGATATGCGTGTATCTGGTTTACGCCGAAAGCTGCGCGTCCATGCAAAAGACAAACAGTTAATACGCACGGTACGTAATAAGGGGTATATGCTGGTTGCTTAAATTTATTAAAGAGAAGATTCGCTCTGTTTCGATGTTTGCTCGGCTCTACCTTGGTATTGTTACAGGGATGTCGACGACAATATTTTTGTTCCTACACCTTGGTGAAGGACATATGCGAAGAACAGAGATTGAGACTTTTCTCAATGATGGGTTGTACTTTGTTGAACAGTATATCCAGCATCGCGACAAAGAAGATTCGCTCTACAAGGAACTTGATAGAACAGGTCACCAACAGTTTTTTATTTTCAATTTACGCCTGTTAGAGAATTGGTCGGGAGAACCCCCTTGTCAACGATGTGAGTTACATACCATCTTAAACGGTGTGCCTATTTACCTCAGCGAAAACAACTTGTACTCGGCTGTATACCAACTACCGAATTCCAAGTTTAGCTTTGCATTCTGTGAAGTCGGGGATTTCTTTTCTCCTGAAATTGAATGGTATGAGGACTCAGAGCGGCATTTTTTACTTGGACTTCTGCTTGCGGTCATCATTGCGATTGGAGCTAGTGTTTACTTACCGGTTAGGGGCTTTCAAGAGAGGATTGAGTCGTTAGTTGAGAAGCAGAAACAGTTTGGTAAAGGTAAACTGAGTACGCGTTCTGAGACTGAATATATTCATCCTGTTTCCGAGTTGGCTAGCAGTTTTAATTGCATGGCTGAAGAGATAGAAAGTAAGGTGAAAGAGAGCCATATATTTGCTCAAGCCATTCCCCATGAAGTTCGCACGCCGTTGAGCCGAATACAGTTAGCGACTGACATACTGAGACGAGGAGCGCCTGAGCAGCATCAAGCACTTTTCGATGATATCGATACCTATGTCGACGATATCAACGAACTCACATCAGAGATCATTATGCTCTCGAAGTTGAATGTTATGGACAATTCCTTCTTCGAGTTGGTGAAAGTAAGAGCGAGCTTACTTGAATATTGTTTAGACCGGATTCGCTATTCTGAGTTGGACAATGTGACCTTTGAATCAAAGGTGAATCAAGACAGCACGATAAAGTGTGATTGCTCAATGGCTCGCTTGGTGTTTGATAACATCCTTAAGAATGCTGGCAACTATACTAAAGACCATGTTTGGCTGACTTTAGATGAAAACTCAGAAAGTTGGCTAGTGGTCGTTGAGGACAATGGGGCTGGTATTCCTGAGGAGCGTCGTGATGAAGTCTTTGTTCCATTTTCTCGATTAGACTCGAGCAGAAGCGCTTCAACCGGCGGTTTTGGATTGGGGCTTGCCATTGCCAACTCTGCGGCTAAGAAGTTAGGTTGGAGTATCAAGATCGATAGTAGCAGTCATGGTGGGGCTAAATTTACGATTGTAATTGCTAAGGCGGCTTAATCTTTATTGAATCTACACTCGTTTAGGAAAAACAAAAGCCATGGTTTGAACTGACACCGATTAGTTCAAACCGTGGCTTTTTTTAACAGGAAACGGCTACTGTTTTGAACGGTGAAGACCATAGATTGCGTGGTCAACGATACGACCGTTTAAGTTCTCGCTGCGTGTAATGATACCTTCTAAATTGAATTGTAAGCGCTCACAAACCTTGCGGCTGCTTTGGTTCTCAACGGCGGCAGATATTTCAACTTTCTCCATATTTAACTCATTGAAAGCTATATCAATCAGCTTTTTAACT
>NZ_MCYD01000767.1:0-8121 GCF_002876325.1 Vibrio sp. 10N.261.52.A1 | reverse complement strand
GAATTGGAGAAAGTTATGAAAATGAATCACGTAGGCATCATGGTTGGCGATATGGACCAAGCTGTAGAGTTTTACACAAAGGCTCTAGGTCTAAGAGTTGTAATGAACAACACTAAAGTGATGGAAGAGCGAGAATCTGCAATCGGCCGCATGTGTATCGCTGTATTTGGTGAAGGCTTCAAAGGCTTCAACATTGCTCACCTAGTAACTTCAGACGGTATCGGTGTTGAGCTATTCGAAATGGTTGACCGCCAAGAGCGTCACGAAGTAGATTTCTCTCGTCTAGGTATCTTCCACTTCTGTCTGCAGCTTCCAAAAGAGCAGTTTCATTCAGCTATCAAGCGCGTTGAAGAGTTTGGCGGTAAGGTACGTATGGATATTCACCGTTACCACCCAGAAGACGAGCTAAAACAAGCACAAATGGTTTACCTAGAAGACCCGTTTGGCAACCTATTCGAATTCTACTCTCACTCATACGAAGATACGTACGCGACTGATTACGAGTAATAGACGCCATCTACCTGTCGTAAGGTAGAAAAACCGAAACACCCCCAAAGAGGATTGGTAGAGATACCAATCCTTTTTTGTGTTTGGATGATTGGCTGGGTGACTTATCTACATCAAGTGTTCAAGAAAGATACAGATTTAAGGTGTTGTTAAATTTGACGTTTCTAAGATAAAACCTTTCATGAATATGACGGAAGAAAACGATCTTCATGAAAACATGGTGCATTCATACCGGATGGTAGCCTTTGCTGAACAGTGACTATACTCAGCACTGTATGGCAAACCAAAAAACAACGAAAACAGAGAAACATGCACAGATTAGCGCCCCAAAACCACATGAAAAAACTACATGTCATCTTCATCGCTCTTATTCTCATGATATTAGCCGGATGCACCTCAACGTCGGCGGTCGGCAGTTCTAAAACAAAGGAATATGCCAAGTCACATGCTTTGACTGGTAAAGCTTCTTGGTATGGTGACAAGTTCCATGGAAAGCTCACTGCAAGTGGTGAGACGTATAATATGAATGCTTACACGGCAGCGCATAAAACCTTAGCCTTTGGCACGATCGTGAGAGTGACTAACACTACCAATAATAAGTCTGTCGAAGTTAAAGTTAACGACCGAGGCCCGTACATAAAAGGCAGAGTGATCGACCTTTCACACAAAGCATTTGCAAAAATCGGTAACGTTAAGCAAGGCACAGTTCCTGTCAGAATCGAGATTGTTGATGACAGTAATACCTTTAGGTACAAACATTAATCACCTCTAAGTCTGAATTGGTTGGTGAAACTGTAGGGGTTGGTAGAGATACCAACCCTTCGTTTTAGGTCATCAACTTGGGCTCAACGAGAGCGTGTTTTAAATAGATCGATGGAAAGGCACCGACTGCCCCAGTGAGAACTCTATCTCTACTCCGCTCAGCCTCAGATAGTGATAGAATTCCCACATCAGAATTACCGAGAAACTCTATGTTTATCCATCAAGTTAATGACATCGACAGGCTGGTTATTACCGCTTTTGAAGAACTGAAAACTATGTTTATCGAAGATGCAGGCAGTATCCCTCGTTGCTTCTCTGTCGCTAGCGAATTGAGCCTGATTGATCAAGCCAAGCGTGCTTATGGATACTTACCTCCACTTCGCGGCGTTATCACCGATACCGGCACTTTTCAAAGCCCGGATAATGAAGAAGATTTGAATCCACAACTTGCCTGCTTAGTTGAGGGACGTGGTCGAGTGTTTATCTATCAAGGAGGCTTTATCGCTTTTGTGGATGATGAACAAACCTTCATTACCCGAATGGATTAAATTCAGTAAAGTAGGGCGGTTATAACCCTTGCTATATAAACTAAGGCCTCGCATTTGCGAGGCCTTTGTATTGAAGTTTAGTATTAACCGAGCTTAACGAAAGCTTGGGATAATCGCTGGAATGCCTGGTAGAAGGCCAACCAACGCCATCACGCTTGTTAGAACAACAAACATAATGCCCGGAAGTACCCAGCGGCTCATCTTACTCAGTTCACCACTACGTTCTTTACAGCCAACTAAGCCTAAGTTGTCTAGTAGCATAGTGAGAGACCAACCAAATGCTGGGTTCACAAGCGCTGATGAAAACACAACAATCGCTGCTGATTGAGTGGTTTTCCCTTCACGTGTCATCTCCATTCCCGCTTCTAGCAGTGGAACGAATACACCTACAATCAGAGCGACACACAGTACCGGTTGCCAGATAGCTAAATCCATCGGATAGCCCCAAATCGCAGCGATAATACAGAACAGAGCCGTCAGAAGAGCACCCGCAGGGATAGGACGTTTTGCAATCGCCGCAGGTACAATGTAAGTACCCCATGAGGACGTAAAGTTAGTACCACCAAGTAGCGAGCCGAATGTTTGACGAATAGACGCTGTGGTCATGGTGTCGTCAATGTTCATGTGCACTTTTTCAGTACGCTCTGGGTAACTGATCTTTTGGAATACTTGATGCCCCAAGAAATCTGGTGACCACATCGCTACCGCTAGAATCGCGAACGGCAGTACTACCATGAAGTGCTCAATCGTCGGTAGGCCTAGCATCCAACCGGTATCTTCTCCCCACCAATACATAGGGTTCATGTTCGGTAGGCCAGGCTCTGTGTGGAAAGCGAATGGGGCACCCATGGCAAATGCAATCGCACCACCCAGCAAGCAGCTAAGAGGCACAGCTAACCAACGTTTACGAAAGTGCTCCAATAGTGCATACAAGATAATGGTGCAGAAGATCACGACAAAAGCGATGTGGCTCATGCCGATGCCTTCTGCCCAAGCGAACAGCTTTTTCACTTGAGAAGCGGTGCCCACGAAGCCAAGGTAGAGCAGCAATCCGCCACACACACCTTTACTGGTGAGGTTAGCCAACATACTGCCGCCTTTACTGATGGCTAACAGCAAGCCGAATGCGCCAATCAGCAAGCCAAAGGCCATTGGGTGACCGCCAGCGGCAACAACAATAGGGATTAATGGAATAAGTGGGCCGTGTGTACCTGCGAGGTTAGCCGTTGGTAGTAGAAAGCCAGAGAAAAGAATGATGAAGACAGAGGCGATAAGGAGTTCGTATCGAACGTTTTCTAGAATGAAGTCTTCATTTAACCCAAGCGCTCCAGCAAAGGTGGCTGCAATCGCGCCCACCATAACCACTTTACCAATGGTCGCGGCCATGGCTGGGATGGTGTCTTCTATCTCAAATCGATAATCTTTAAACGGTAAATTTGGACGCCAGCGCTTAGGCGACATGATTTCTAATTCGTGCTCTAGATACTGTTCTCGGGTTTCAAACTCTGAGCTTGGTTTGTGTTGCTGTTCATAGGAGAGTTCGTCCTCTTGGGTCTGAGGCTCCTCTCTTGGTATATTTACGGACTCTAAAGTACTGCTCATTTTGATTCCTTTCTTTCACACTCTAAGGTGTGTTGTTCCAACAAACGTTATTGACTCATGCAGATGTGTAAACAATGCGTCAACTTATAATTAAAAATTCGTTAACATTTAGTTGTTGGTACCTTATACCAAACCCAAAAAAACAAATAGACTCAGGTAGTTAGACATTAGTCGTAGAGTGCCTTGGCTAGCGTGGAAGCCGCAAGATAGTTTGTTTTTTGTAGGAGGTTTAGCTTCAGGGTTAATAAGGTATCGTTCAGTATGAAAGTGCTAGGTTAGAAAGACTCGAGAAAATCGATTGGTTCATGTTTTGTAGCGCACTTGTTGTGATTAGGGAGGGAAGAAACAGAGGCCGTTTAATGGGGGACAAAAATAGCGTCAGAAATCAATTATTGACGCCATGCTCTTTTGTTAGGCTACGGTACCTTGATAAGCTTTAGAAGCCATTACAGGAATAAATTCAGTAATTGAATACGTGACAGCTCCACTTTTAATGAATGGATCTGAATTTAATACTTGCTCAAGCTCTCGTTTACTTGCATGTTGCGAAATAAGTATGCCCCCAGTTCTAGGTACTTTCCTCCCACCAAACAATAGATTGTTTGATTTATATTCTCCTTCAAGATAATTCTTATGCTTATCAGTTAGCTCTGGAGTTATTTTTGTCATGTCTGTAAAGGTCATATCTACTAGGTACATATAACTCTCGCTTTTCAAATAAATTGCTACTTATTTCGTAGCGAGTCATGTCGCTACTTTTTTAGAAGCGCAAGATTTATGACAACACCATTACCTAAAAAATTAGTAAGAGGATCTAGCTCGGGTATAGTCATCATGGCTTTATTCGATCTGTTGGGCCGAAAGTGGAATATGAGTATCATGTGGGAGCTGAACTCTGAACCTTTGAGCTTCAGAGGACTACAACAACGATGCGACAGCATGTCCCCTTCGGTTTTAAATACTAGGATTAAGCAGTTAACTGAAGCTGAGTTAGTTTTTACAACATCGGAAGGCTATAAACTAACAGAGTTAGGAGTGTCTTTAATGCAAACACTCGACCCTTTAAGAGATTGGGCGGCAGAGTGGGAAGATAAAATATCGAAGCAATAATAGCTTAACAGATAGACGTTAAATGGATTGAATTATTATCTGCGATAAAAGAAGCCGTCTGTGATAATCAACCACATTTCAAACTAAATAGACTGCATCCGCATATAGGAGTATGTAGATAGGTAAGAAAGTGGTTGGTTGAAATCCTACGAAAATGAGAATGCAAGGCTATTTTAGTCTGTAGATAAAGTGTTCAAGGTCGTGTGTGTTACCAACGATCCTTAGTCGACAATACTCTTTAGTTAATGTGCTGTCTGTTAGTGCAAAATGGTGAGCGGACTCGACCAATATTCCGCGGTCATCAAACCAGCTAGCTAAGTTTTCACCTCTTTTATAAGCCAAAAAAATCGGCGTCTCGTCATTTGTCGGCAAGACTTCTATTCCGCATTGTTGTAGTTCGTCGATCATCGTCTTTTTGATTTCCCGGCAATCTGTTTTGCACTTCTCAAGAAAGCTGTCGATATTTGGTAACACATCACAAGCGATCTTGATTGACGTCAGTGATGGTGTGAATGGGATAATGATTCTTGACAAATAATCTCGTAAATTAGGAGAGACTACAGCGTAGCCAAGACGACAAGATGCTAAGCCTAACCCCTTAGAAAAACTACGTGTTACCAAAACATTATTAAATTCGTTGGCAAACTGAGCCATACTCTCACTCTTTTTTAAATAATCCCCATAAGCCTCATCGATTAAAAGTATTGAGTCAGAATCTTGACAAGCCTCGACTACTGGCTCTAATTCCTCGCGAGAGTATGCTCGACCGGTTGGATTGTTTGGGTTGTCAATATAAACAATTGATGGGGCAGTGGTTCTGATCTCTTCGCAGAAAATAGGAATCATGCCAGGGCTATATTTGAGGGCATTATAAGAGCCTCCGAGCTGTATAAACTCAGATACTGCATCCACGAATTGGGGTCCCAAGCCGAGCATCGTCATATTGTCGCCGAGTAACTTAGAGAAAATCGTCGAAAGCATGGGCATAGAGCCATTAGAGAAAAAAACGCGGTCCGGAGCGGTCCCGATATAGTTAGCCGTCAACACTGATAACTTCGCGATATGGTTAAAAGAGTAATAATCGCTTAGATCATCGAGTAGTGTCTCTTTTATTGCATCAGATAAGGGTGGAGCACCGTTGGGGTTAGTTCCAAGTCGGCAATCAATAGTGTATAAATTGCTAATGTAAGAGGCGTGATCGCCTCTAATTCTTTGATTAATATTCATGTTGTTTACTCAACGCCATCTAACTTTATAGAAGCTTAGTTAGCCTAATGCTTCTTGAAACTACCTTTTAAAATTGCTTAGGTTTTACTGGAATTTTGTTTCAAATTCACTGGTTCTAATGCGGTTCTGACTGACCTAGCGATTGCTTTAACAGTAGTGTATGCCACACAAACAAGAGGAAAATTGAAAGCGTTTCTTGATTCCTTCAGTAAGCGTTTTATTGCATATTTTACAGTTGAGTTGAAGGACTCATTCATTAAGTTAGGGCTCTCCTACGCTTTTATTTCCAGTTCACGATAACGTAGTCAAAAAAATTAAACCCTAATTTGTTTCACCTATACCCCTTTAAATCAATGAACACACTGGCTTTTCGAATACTTTTGAGTCGAAAAGTGCCAAGGGTAAATGTGCACTTAATCTGGGGCCCTTGTGGGACAGTTGCTGTCAACGTCGCGGCTGAGAATGAGGTTTGTCTGAAGTCCGGCTCTCTTTTTGATGCTATTGAGCCTATATTTCTCTTCCGACGTTCTTTGCACCTCATGTCATCAATGCGAAGAACTCATTGACGGCGGAGTGCTCAATCCTGTACCGATTGCATCAACGTTCGGCGATAACACAGATGTGACTGTAGCTGTGAACTTAAGTGGTGACCTGATACGCTTACACAAGAAGGACAACGGATTTCCAGACGACAAAAGAGATTAATCTGCGCGATAAGGCTACTCATTTTATCGCTAATCTAGGCAGTATCGTAAAAAGCAAAATGAGAATTAACTTTGCAGTTTATGACGCTGTCAACCAAGCGTTTGATGCGATGCAGTCTGCCATTGTGATGGTGGCAAAAGATGTCATCGTGCCCACAAGCATAGAAGAGCAGGCTATCTCTTGGTTAACAACTTACTATCAAAAAAACGCTGATATGCAGATTATCGAGAACGCACACCAGCCAGATAATGGAGCGACTTTGACGCAATGCTGAAACGCCCTTCATAAAGGTAAAAGGCCATACTTACCGCCCAATTTCGTAGTCAATTTCCTATTATCAATATTGCGTCACTGTGAATGAATAGCGCAAATTATTGATCAATATTTAGCCTCTCAGTGTTTGTCAGGAAGTTATGAGTTACCTTACTCTCCTTTTCAACCTACCAACCTTTGCCAAGGTAATTAATCGTTTACTACCTTGAGGAATGAGGCAATGTAACAATGCTAAACTGTACAAAACAGCATCAATGGAAGCGTTGAAGTAGGGGATCTGTAATTATTCGATGGATAAAACTTAAGCTTCGCACTTTCGAGGCCCTTGTTTTTGTGGCGAATCAGGAATAAGGCAATACCTTTTGGTTCTGTGCTCAAGATTTTGGACAATAGCAAACTCTATAGTGCACACATTTTTTCTCTAGTCGCTATATATGATAGTTAAACCGCTCTAGATAGTTTCGGTACAGTTATTTTTAGGGTTAGGCGCGCTTTACAAACAGCTAAACCTAAAACTGTCGTTTAAATCTAAAGGTAAGATTAGGGTGCTAAATAGATTGTCCCTAGATTCTTGGCAGATTGTTGCTCTCTCATTTGGGTTGTTGACATACTTATCTAAGTACTCCGTTGTTAAAACGGGCTTACCGTGATTAATAAAGGGTAGCAGTGCATCACATTCGTTGTACTCAAAACATTGTTCGTTAACAGCAAAGTCAAAGTACTCGACCAGTTCACCTATTTGGTCCAGGTCATTCTTTAATCCGACCGCAAGGCCTCTTTTATGCGCCTCATTTGCAATAAATCGATTGTACGCGAGCTGATCTTGAGACGTCAGATTGAAACCAGAGTTATTGGTGTACCCATCCATATTATCAGGTTCAACACCATCACAACCTTTGTTCTTGGCAATATCCAGACGTTTTTTCATGATTGAATGAACGTTAGCCGAACGAATATCAAGCCAGCGCTCGTTGTCCCAGCCATCAAGAGTGTTTCCAAGTGTGTTTGGCAAGAAGAGCTCTCTATCGTCTCGATAATCCTCATAAGAGCCTGCTGAAAAATAACACACCACTTTTATTCCTGATTGTTGTAAATTTTTTATTGTTGTATTGCTCGTATCAAAAAGGTCTACATCATAGAGAGCAACAGAGTAAGAGGTGTTTAAATTGCCTTCTAGCTGCCATTGCCACGTGACTGAAACAGGCGGCCGGTACCAAGAACCGGTTGTAATAGGAGCGACGTTTGTATCAAGAACGATCGGAGAGCTAGACTGCTCAGGTTGGGGCTTATTATCATTTGAATTGCAGCCAGAGCTGCTTACTAAAAATAGATATATTAATAACTTTTTCATATGCGATTGTGTTTTTTATGGGTATTGTGAATGTAC
>NZ_MCYD01000766.1:0-12343 GCF_002876325.1 Vibrio sp. 10N.261.52.A1 | reverse complement strand
ACTAGACGACTGGTCTAATTTAAATTATAGTATCGACCATGAACGAGAAAACGAATGACACACGCCTGCATATTTTAGATGTCGGCTATCAATTAATAGTGAACAACGGCTTTAATGGCGTTGGCTTATCACAATTGCTTAAAGAAGCGAAAGTACCGAAAGGGTCGTTTTACCACTACTTTAAATCAAAAGAGCAATTTGGTGAGGCGCTAATCCAGCACTATTTTGAAAACTACATCACTAAGATTGAATCCATTTTAGTGCACGGTGAAGGCAACCATTATCAACGAATTCTGGGTTACTTTTCACTATGGGCGAAAACTGAAGATGGCACCTGTAACGCACACAAGTGTTTAGTGGTTAAGCTCAGTGCTGAAGTATCAGACCTTTCTGATCCTATGCGCCAGGCTCTGTTAAAAGGTGCTGAGAAAGTCACGACAACCATCCAGCAATGTATTGTTGGCGGTATTGAAGATAGCTCTATCTCGGTAGAAAACAGCCAAGAAGCAGCCCAGAACCTATACTCAATGTGGCTAGGCGCTAGTTTATTAAGCAAGTTAAGCCAAAGTTCGCAGAGCTTAGAATCGGCATTACGCCTTACCGAACAAATTTTAAAAGGTGAAGGCCATTAACGCGCACTGCGTTTTATTGGCATTTACTGTTTTAGCTTAAAAGAAATCACCCGCCCTCTTATCAACTTGATGACGGCGGGATTTTTAGGAAACAATACTAGACGACTGGTCTAATTTCAAATAAACACAATATAAAATTAAGGACATCCAATGACTGAACGAGACAATCGTCGCATCGTATTAGCTTCTCGCCCTGTCGGCGCACCAACTCAAGATAACTTCCGCTTAGAAACCGTTGCTACTCCAACAATCAACGATGGTGAAATGTTACTTCGTTCGGTTTACCTATCTCTCGACCCTTACATGCGTGGCCGTATGAATGATGCAAAATCTTATGCCAATCCAGTCGCTATTGATGAGGTGATGGTTGGTGCAACTGTTTGTCAGGTTGAAGCATCAAACAACAGCGACTTTGAAGTTGGCGAGTGGGTGTTGGCTTACACAGGCTGGCAAGATTATGGCGTGTCGAATGGTGAAGGTCTTATCAAGCTAGGAAAAGAGCCGACTCACCCTTCTTACGCACTGGGCATTATGGGTATGCCAGGCTTTACCGCTTACATGGGTTTACTGGATATCGGCCAACCGAAAGAAGGCGACACGTTAGTGGTAGCGGCTGCAACTGGTCCAGTTGGCGCTACCGTAGGACAAATCGGTAAACTAAAAGGTTGTCGTGTCATTGGCGTGGCTGGCGGTCAAGAGAAGTGTCAGTACTCGAAAGAGGTTCTTGGTTTCGATGAATGTATCGACCACAAGGCAGATGACTTCGCAGAACAATTGGCGAAAGCGTGTGACAACGGCATCGACGTTTACTTTGAAAACGTTGGCGGCAAGGTATTCGATGCAGTGATGCCTCTTCTAAATACAGGCGCTCGAATTCCTGTTTGTGGCCTTATTTCACAATACAATGCGACATCACTTCCTGAGGGTCCAGACCGTATATCTAGCCTTATGGGTACCCTTCTAGTTAAGCGTATTAAGATGCAAGGCTTCATTATCTTCGACGACTACGCGCACCGTTACAATGAGTTCGCAACTCAAATGACTGAATGGCTGTCTCAAGGAAAAATGCACTATCGCGAACACCTAATTGAAGGTCTAGACGAAGCACCACAAGCTTTCATAGGTCTGTTAGAAGGCCAGAACTTCGGCAAACTTGTTATCAAAACTAACGAACCAAAATAGCTCAAGGATAGAATAGGCAGAATTATGATTACTTTACATCACCTGAATAAGTCGCGTTCTAAGCGCATCATCTGGCTACTCGAAGAGCTTGGTGTCGACTATCAAATCAAACCTTACCAACGAGACAGTGTCACGTTTTTAGCACCACCTGAACTGAAGTCTGTTCACCCTCTTGGTAAATCTCCAGTCATTGAAGATGATGGCGTGGTGATCAGTGAATCTGGCGCGATTACTGAGTACCTCATAGACAAGTTTGGCCAAGGTAAATTTGCACCAGCACGCGGCACAGCCGAATACGTTGAGTATTCTCAGTGGCTACACTTTGCTGAAAGTTCGGGCATTTTACCAATGCTGCTTAAGATCTTCGTGATGAAAGACGGCGCCGAAACAAACTTCCTTGGTGGTTATGCTGATGACGAAAATCAAAAGATCCTGACCTTCGTAAACCAATCTCTTGAAGGCAAAACCTATCTTGTAGGCGAAACACTCACTGGTGCCGATTTCATGATGTCATTCATCGTAGAAATCGTCGGTAACTTTGGTGCAACTGCGCTTTACCCTAACATTGCTAAATACGGTGACCTTTTAGCGAGCCACCCTGCTTACCAAAAGGCGGAACAACTCGAGTTAGAACACTCCAATTAATCGAGATTTTGTCTATTCAATGCGTCCATAGCGTGAAAATGACCGCCTAAATGAAGCCAAAGCCGATTTATCTTTCGCTTTGGCTTCTCATTTACCTTCATTTCGACAACAATATCGAGCTCTAAACTGAATACCCATAGAGTTTGATCTTCATGTCAGCAAACCTTGCTCAATACACACCACTGCACACGTTAAACCAAACAGCGAATCAAACCTTATCGCTGCCAGAGCGTTTTACATTCCCGTATTACTATACTCCGCATCCACTGTGTGAAATAGCGATGCAGCAGCTTCAACAGTCACTGCTTGACTGTGGTGTGAATGAAACATCACAAGGTAATCTCTATGCCGTTCTTCTGGTTCAACACCCTCAAACTCAAGAATTGGGATACCTTTCTGCGTTCTCAGGTTTGCAGCTAGATTCGTCTTTGGAGCCTCTGGTATCGAGTACCGCCTTTGTTCCTTCTGCTTTTGATAAGCAGCAGTTTCAGGCCCTAAACACGCAAGGCTTAATCCTGCAAGCGACATTAGCTAACGACATTACGAACCTAGAGCAAACTCATAACCTAAATGAACTGACTTCAACGCTGAGCGAACTTAAAAACGACGCGAGCAAAGCAGTAGAAGCATTTCAGCTCGCTATGGCTGCCAACAAAGCACAGCGCAATGAACTGAGAGAGCAAGCTAACCAAGAGAAAGCACTCGGTAATCTAGAGTATGCGGCCAATCTACTTAAGCAGTTAGGTAATCAAAGCAGCCAAGAGAAGCGAGACCTCAAAGCACTTCGTATCGAGTGGAAACAGAAGATCGCTGAAAAGCAATCACAAGTAGACGCTATCGAAAGCGAGCTTAAAAACCGTAAGAGCGACTATCACGCCATTTCTGCAGAATTAGAAACACAGCGCTTGACTCACTATCGTTTTATCAACCGAGCGGCAGAGTCAAAGAGCCTGCTTGAATTGTTAGATGGTAAAGACGCGCTTGAAGGCTCTGGTGACTGCTGCCTACCTAAATTGCTTAACTTTGCCTTTGAACACGGCTTTAAACCGTTAGCTTTAGCCGAGTTTTGGTGGGGAATACCGCCAACAGATATTATTCGACAACACGGAAACCTTTACCCGGTTTGCCAGAGCAAAAGCTTTGAGATCCTTGAGCATCAACTCAGTGGCATTGAGCTAGAAGATAATCCGCTTATCGTAAACCCTGCGGTCGGTAAGTCGTTCGATATTATTTATGAAGATGAAGAGATCGTGGTCGTGAACAAGCCCGAAGAGTTCTTGTCGGTTCCAGGCAAGTTTATCGAAGACTCGGTTTATACACGTATTAAAGCGCGCTACCCGAATGCCACCGGCCCTTTGATTATCCATAGACTAGACATGTCGACATCTGGATTGTTGATCTTGGCGCTGACGGCCGAATCCAACAAACACATCCAGAAGCAGTTCATCGATAGAACGGTCGAAAAACGTTATACCGCACTGCTTGATGGTGAAATAAATGGCGAATCTGGTGACATCAACCTTCCTTTACGTGGCGATATCACCGACAGACCAAGACAACTCGTTTGTCATGAACATGGGCGTAATGCAGAAACGCACTGGCAAGCGGTCAGCACCAACAACGGAAAAACTAAGGTGTACTTGTATCCTAAAACAGGCCGTACCCACCAGCTACGCGTACACTGCGCTCACCCACAAGGACTTGGCGTACCAATTCGTGGTGATGACCTATATGGCTACAAACGCGAACGACTGCACCTTCATGCGGGCTACCTCAAACTGATTCACCCAACAACCGGGGAATGGATGGAATTTGAAGTGCCTTCTGAGTTCTAAATCGATTCGTTCTCACACAAAACTAAATCAGTAAAACGAATCAGGGCTCTATATCAAATCGAGATATAAAGCCCTGACTTACAAGAAATCGTATATTGATTTAATAATATGGATCAACCGGTTGCTAACACAAGCTAACCCATCACCTCTTTACGCTGGTCGACACACTCAAAAGAGCCCATTTCGAACTCACGGCAGATCCATGGTCGGTTTTCATAGATCGTACACATCAGTGTTTCCCTATCTACCGCTGAACACCAACCATCATCTAAACGTTTCATGGTTTCACCGCCCCACTCATCGTAAGCAATATGCTCTTCTGGGACACCGGTATCGGTGATGATCATAACCTCTAAACGACAACAGCATGCCTGGCAATTGGCGCAAGTTACTTCAGGTTCGGTGATGTTCTTTATCTCTATGGTCATAAGTAACTACACTGCTAAATTTTGCGTATAGTAATCGAAACCATCAGCGACTGCTAATAAAGAACGTTATTCACCTCGCTTTATCCCGTTCTAAAACAACAAAAGGCGCTGTGATCAAATCACAGCGCCCAGTCGTTTTACTTTTCTCTCTGGTGCCAGTTCGTTTAGAACAGACTTGAGAAGAACAATTTAATGTAGTCCATCAAACGTTTGAATAAGCCACCCTGCTCAACCGATTCAAGTGCGATCAAAGGCTGAGTTTGAACATCTTCACCATCAACCGTGTAATGAACGACACCTAAAGTTTGACCTTCTGTAATCGGCGCTTTGAGTTCCGAGTTTAATTCGATAGATGCGGTGAGCTTTTTGCTGTCTGACTTAGGTAGCGTGATAAACGTGTCTTCTGCAACCCCAAGCTTCAAAGTGTCTTGGTCGCCAAACCACACTTTCTCTTCAGCCACTTGGTCGCCGCCTTGGTGGACATTAAGCGTATCGAAGAATCGGAAGCCGTAACTTAGAAGCTGCTTGCTGTCTGACTCACGGCTTTTAACACTTGATGCGCCCATCACCACTGCGATAAGTCTCATTTCACCTTGTGTTGCCGAGCTCGCTAAGCTGTAGCCCGCACCCGAGGTGTAGCCGGTTTTCATGCCATCAACCGTTAAACTTCTGTCACGGAGCAAGCCATTGCGGTTATGTTGCGTGATACCGTTGTAACTGAAAGAACGCTCACTGTATAAGCCATAGACATCTGGTAGATCTTTAATGATTGCTCGGCCAAGCATTGCGATATCGTAAGGCGTTGAATATAAGTCGTCAGCGTCTAAACCATGCGCATTTGCAAAGTGAGTATTTTCCAATTTAAGCGAAGCAGCCCAAGAGTTCATCAAATCAACAAAGGCATCTTGAGAGCCTGCAACATGCTCCGCGATCGCTACACTGGCATCGTTACCCGATTGAATAATCAAGCCTCGGTATAGATCCATCATCGCGACGTCGGTATTTACTTCGATGAACATTTTTGAAGAGTCAGGGAAATTCTTTGCCCAAGCGTTTTCACTGATTCTGACTTTATCATCTGCGGAGATGTTGCCTCGCTTCATCTCCTGACCTGCCACGTAGCTGGTCATCAGTTTGGTCAAGCTTGCTGGGTTCAACTTGGTATGCGCATTTTTTTCTACGAGCACATCACCCGAATTAAAGTCGATTAACACATACCCTTTCGCGCCCAAACTTGGCGGAGCCGGTACTATAGAAGGTGCGGCGATAGCTGCTGTGCTAACCATCGCTGCGTTACTTACAATGAATATACTTAATAAAGGGGGAGAGTATTTGGAGAACAGTTTCATTGAATTAAACCCAAGTTAACGTTTTGACCAGTATAGACAAATGCTAGCAAAAGAAGCGCGAACTTTACGTTGCTTTACGCAAATGTACCTTTAGTTACAAATAAAAAAGTATATTCTGCGATCTGTTCATTTTTCCGACCGTTAATATTGACCAAGCAAATACTACCCCAACTTAGTATTTGCTATTTATCTCTCTGGCATTTGTCTAAATAGCATCTCCACAAAACCAGAAATTCGCTCTTTGCTCTCACTTGCTTCAAGATCGGCCTGAATACCCGTTTGCGCTAGCGCTCGCCACTGGATCACCTGAGAATTTGGCACTGAAAACACAATGTATAGAGAGCCTTTTTCGGCGAGTTTTCCCTTTCGATCATAGAATGGAACACCTGTAGAGAGCTGAACCGCGTCGAAAATGGAGTTGTCATTCAGCTCTGACTCTTCGGCTAGGCCAAAGCCAACCACCACGTCACCAACACCCCCACCTTGCTCTAAGCGGTACCCCTTTTCAGTTAACTGCTCTTCAATTGCATCACGTACCATGTCAGTCACGACGGTTTCATTGTATTTCTTAGAGAGATATACCTGTTCTGATTGTGGGTGCCATGAATAAGTCGTGACGCCATTTTTCATAAACTCGAAGTCACCGCTGGTTACGACACCATAATCATGCACAGGCAGTTGCTGTTGGGTCGTACATGCCGTCAGCCCAATGCTCATCAAGGTCATAAGCACAGCGGTCTTTATGCTTTTTGTTGCACAAATGGATCGTTTTATCATGGTTAGAGCCCTTACCTATATATCAATAACTATCAATTTAACCACCAACATAAACGGTAATTATGTTAGGCAAAAATGCATTAAACGTTTGCGTAATCGCTAACCTTCACTTCTACCTATTTTGGGGGTTTAATCACAAAAACGGAGTTGGTATAGTCTACCCCGTTAAACATAACCAGACCATTCGAGGCACGGAGCTTCCTCAATCATCTCATGAAGAGAAGAATTGGTACCGACAAAGTATCGGCAAATTTAAGAGGGTCAAACAATGGAATTCAATATGGTTGAGATTTTAGGTTACGCTGCGTCTATTATGGTCGCAATTTCATTAACAATGAAAGATATCGTTCGCCTGCGTGTCCTTAACTTTATTGGCTGTGCACTCTTCACAGCATACGGCGTTATGATTGACGCTTGGCCAGTGGTAGCAACCAACGGCTTCATCGCATGTGTAAACATCTACTTCCTTGCAAAAATGCAAAAGGAAAAAAAAGCGGAAGCGATGAAAGAAGCAAAAGCTTAATTTAGCGACTAGCGATTTCAAACTATTCTGAAAAAGCCCAAATAGAGCGATCTATTTGGGCTTTTTTATATCTGTTATTCCTCTACACGCTCACTACCTTCTACTTTTTCACCGTTCGGACATAACAGGCGTAAAGCATAGTAAGACCATGAAAAAAACGCCGAACATGATTAAGTTCAGCGTTTAACTCTACGTTAAGTGGTTTGTTTAAGGAGGCTAAGCTAGAAGGCTCTCACCTCTATCAACAAATCAATACTATGAACACACTTTGGTCCAGCTACCGTCACTGCCCGGCTCAGAACTTGTCCACCAGTTAGCTTGGTAAATACTGCCGTTGTAAACCACTTGGTCACCCGTATTAGCATGGCTTGGATTACCGGCCCAGTCTTTCTGAGGCAGATCTGGGTACACAGTTAAACCAGCAGTATCACAAGTACCAGGGTTTGTGCCACCGTCGCCAGGGTTACCGCCACCAGAACTGATATCACCCAAAGGTAAATCTGGTTGCTCAAAGCTAAAGGCATAATCGACACCACCTACGTTAACGGCATAGTTTGCAGGGCCTGAAATTGGTAAGTAATACACCATGTCCAGTTCATACACACCACCAGCAGGAAGCTCTTTCCATGCAGGTAATGTGAAGGCTACACGGTGCATAGTACCGTCTAAGCCACCGATGTTATCCGCACGAGTATGACCCGACGCGATCACAGTCAAACCACCACCAGATTGGTCTTTCGCGTTGTCTGGTGCAGATACAGGAATATCAAACTGGAACTCTGTACCGCCAGGCAGTGCTTGACCCGTATTATTGGTAAACGTGATCTTAGGGTTAATTGGGTAGTTTTGGTCACCAACTTTGAAGCCACCAACCGATACCGCGATGTCTAATGCTTCGTTAGGAATTGCGCCTGTCGCGACTTTATTTCCATATGGCGTTGCCGACTTAAACTTATCGTAGATAGCTTTAGTCATTGTGTTACCCATGTGGAACTCACCGTTACCGCTGTTACACGCTTGCTCTGTAGTATCAACCGTTGTGCGGTTGCCACTTGCATCAAGTACATAACAGTTGTAGTCACCAGCCAGTTCCCAGAACATGATGCCGCCGATTTCTTTGTCGATAACGTAGTCCGCTTTCACGTTGATAGACTCTTTATCTTCCGTAGAAAGGAACACGCCTTTTTCAGCATTCCATAGCCAAGGTGCAACCGCCACGCTGTCGTAGTTACGCGTGTAAGTGCCTCTTAGAACATCTGTTGGATCGTTTACAGGATCAAGCTTGTAAGCATCCGCATAAGAACCCCAAATGCCTTTCTCTAGGTTCTTCGCATGCCACATTGGGTTCGAACCTGCGCCCATTTCGTTTCCTTTAGGGTCGGTATCGTGCCACATGTTATCGATACCAATCGCACCGTGACCACAGTTGTTCTTCTCGCCTTCACCTGTACCAGCGGCACACTCAGATTGATTAGGCAGTGCAGCTCGGCCCCAAAGACCATTTTCACCACCGGTTACGCCCTGCCAACCACGCGTGTAATATGGAACACCGATGTTAATACGACCAGCTGGCATTGAACCGCGGAAGTAATGGTAAGCCCAATCCGTGTTCAGGTAGCCGATACCACCATAGGCCGCTGTATCGTATACGTTCCACTGTGCTAGTTCTGAATCTTTACCTGTATCGAACAAGGCAGCGTTATGGCCAACGTGATCGTTCCAAGCACCGTGAAGGTCGTAAGACATGATGTTCACGTAATCGAGATATTGAGTGACATCGAATGTTTCCATACCGCGCAACAGGTAACCAGAAGAAGGTGCCGCGATAGTTAACATGTAGTGATTGCCATCTTCAGCAGACGCCACATCAAGCTTCTCACGCAGTACTTTCATCAGCACTTGGTATGAGGCCCATAGGTACTCACGACGCGGTTCCATGAAGTCTTTGTCGTATGGGTTACCCGCACCGGCCATTGACGTTGGGTACTCATAATCAATATCTAGGCCATCGAATTGATATTTACGTAGCATTTCTACCGCTGAAGTCACGAATGTTTCAATGCCTTGGTGGTTGATAGATCCATCAGCATTGGTCGTCATAGTATAGAAGCCACCATCAGCAACTCGGCTTCCGTCAGTCGCGAAGTGACCGCCCGTTTCAGCCCAACCACCAATTGAGATTAGCGTTTTAACACCATGTTTTTTCTTCGCGGTTGCCAGCGCACCAAAGTGACCTTTGAATCCTAATGCAGGGTCGACTTCTACACCCGGCCACTCTTTCCCTACCGCAGCATTATTTGGATCATTGACATCACCAACATTCACTTTGCCATCTGAACCGATGCTCACGAACGCGTAGTTAATGTGTGTGAGTTGTTCCCAAGGAATATCATTTACTAAGTAAGCCGCTTGTGGGTCGTCCCCTGCACGCCAGCTGGTGAAGTAGCCAATCACACGGCGAGGGTGATCCGCGCCCATTTTCTCACGGCCTTCATCATCGTAAATGGTACAGTAAGGAACATCGACACCTTGAGTTTGATACAAACCATCAGGACGACATGTACTCACCGTTGGAGCACCATTTACCTTCAAAGAAGCCAAGGCTGAATCCGTTGTTGCGCCTTGATCGTCGGTCGCTTTGGCGTAAACAGACAAAGTACCTGCTTGAGTGGTTGTGTAGTCAAGCGTATACGGGCTTGTTGCAGCCGTTCCAACTAAAGAACCAGCCACATAAAAATCGACTTTATCAACCGTACCATCACTGTCTGCAGCCGTTGCCGTGAGTGTTACCACGCCACCTACATCTACAGAAGCCGCTGAAAGTGCAACAGATACCGTTGGCGCTTCATTACCTGGCTGTAGTGAGTCAACAGAAACAGATACCGCGCTTGCTACACCCGCTGCACCTTCATTGTCTGTTGCTACAACAGAAACCTGATGGTTGCCAGACGTTGCAGCCCAAGTCGCTTCAAATGGTGCTGCTGTTACTACTGCGACGGAAGTACCATCGACAAAGAATTCTACTGAAGCAACGCTACCATCAGCATCAAGTGCCGTAGCACTTAACACGACATTATCGCCCTCAACGATCACATCTGACGCGGTAGGTGCTGTTAACGAAGCGGTTGGCGCTTCATTTGGCGTGCCACCATCTCCGCCGCCGCTACACACATCAATCTTTTTCCATTGTGCATAGTCACCTTCAAATTGGCTCGGGTTGTTGTTTTGATTCCAGTAATTCGCTGAGTACGCGCTGCCGTCATGTGAAACCTGATCACCACCGGTGTATACCGTGGCAGAATCCCACGCTTCTAACGTTGAACAATCAACAGCCGCGTAGCTATTGAACGCCATTAAGCATGACGCGGTGAGAGTACTGAGTGTAAAAACCTTCTTGGCCACTCTTCCTTGGTTTAGGTGCATGTTAGCTGTCCCTTAAGTTATTGTTTCAAGATGCTTAATTTAAGTGTCATATTTCTCACCACTTAAATTTCTTCGCAAAACAACTGTAGGTAACAGTGCCAATTTAACACCTAAAATATTCGATATTTATAAAATGACTCGCATTAATTTGTTTATAGCATGCAATGAGTCGACACTTATTTTGCACGAACAACTAATATTAAATTTATTTCGGTACGCTAAAAAATATCGCCTAATTCACCTCATTAATTACAAAACTCTATTCATATCGACTTTATTCATTCGTTCTGAAATTTCGTCTTAAAACTAACCAAAAGGGAGTGATTTAGCCATAGAACCGATTTCTTTTCTAAATTCGCCCACTTTTTCTTAACAACTGTGATAGTATCGCGGCTTTTTTTGACGAACCTCACATTTCCAATGCAAGTGTGGGAGAAATACATAGGCTTGAAAGAGCCAAATATAGCGAAGAAATAATGTCCAACTTGACGCAAGTCGCCAACGAAAACATCAACGCAGAATCTACTTCTATTAACTTCACTAAAGCCCAATCTTTGGGTGAAAAACTGGAGCTTGGAAATCCAGTATTTTGGCTAAGTGGGAGCTTTTTAACCCTCTTTGTCATTCTTGCCTTCACCAACACCTCGGTGTTGTCAGAACTTGTAAACATCGGTTTTAGTTACTCAACTAAATGGTTCGGTGCTTTTTGGCAGGTTCTGTTACTACTCAACTTCATTATCGGCTTAGTACTTGCACTAGGACGCACTGGTCACGTTCGTTTGGGTAAACTTGCCCTTCCAGAAATGACTACCTTCAAATGGATGTCGATTGTCCTATGTACGCTGCTCGCAGGCGGTGGTGTATTTTGGGCAGCAGCAGAACCTATTGCTCACTTCGTTTCTGCTCCGCCTCTATACGGCAACGCTGATCCTCAAGCAATGGCATTCAACGCCCTATCTCAGTCTTTCATGCACTGGGGCTTTCTTGCTTGGGCAATCTTAGGTGGCTTATCCTCTATCGTACTGATGCACCTACACTACGACAAAGGGCTCCCTCTTAAACCTCGTACTCTGCTTTACCCGCTACTGGGCGACAAAGCGATCAATAGCTGGATTGGTAACGTAGTCGACGCATGTAGTATTGTTGCTGTTGCAGCAGGCACTATCGGCCCAATTGGTTTCTTAGGTCTTCAAATCAGTTATGCGCTAAGTGAACTGTTTGGTATCTCAGATAGCTTTGCTACGCAGAGCATCGTTATTCTATTCGCCATCGCCATGTACACCCTATCTGCATTGAGCGGCGTGAACAAAGGCATTCAACTGGTTAGCCGTTACAACATCATCTTGTCTGTATGCCTGATCGGCTACATCCTTCTTGTGGGTCCAACAAGCTTCATCGTTGATGGCTACTTGCAAGGCATGGGTGAAATGATCGATAACTTCATCCCAATGGCGCTTTACCGACAAGATACAGCGTGGCTAGGTGGTTGGACGGTATTCTTCTGGGGTTGGTTCTTAGGTTATGGCCCAATGATGGCAATCTTTATTGC
>NZ_MCYD01000765.1:0-2761 GCF_002876325.1 Vibrio sp. 10N.261.52.A1 | reverse complement strand
CAAATAATATTTTAAAAACAACCCTTTGTTTCTGTTTTTATAAAACGGTAGGCAAAAGAAAAAAGCCGATACATAACGTATCGGCTTTCTGAGATTCAGTACCTAATCCCTACAATGTAAGTACTGATTCATTTTTGCTAAACATCTTTGTTTCGTGGTCATGCTTAGTGGTCGTGAGCTTCACCAGCACCCTTAGGGTAACGGATGTTTTCAACCATCTCTTGTACGTCTTGTGGTACTTCAGCAGTCACTTTGTTTACCGCAATTGAAACTACGAAGTTTAGACACATACCTAGTGTACCGATGCCTTCTGGGCTGATACCAAACCACCAGTTTTCAGGTGTGCTTGCTGCTGGGTTAATGAACTTGAAGTAGATGATGTAGCTTGCTGTGAAGGCAATACCTGTCAACATACCTGCAATCGCACCTTCCTTGTTCATCTTCTTGTAGAAGATACCTAGGATAATTGCTGGGAAGAAGGATGCTGCGGCTAAGCCGAAGGCAAACGCTACCACCTGAGCTACGAAGCCTGGTGGGTTAATACCCAAGTAACCTGCACCGATAATCGCGACCATTGCTGCCAAACGAGCGGCTAGTAGCTCCTGCTTGTCGGTCATGTTTGGTCTGAAGCCTTTCTTCAACAAGTCATGTGAAATCGATGTTGAGATAACCAATAGTAGACCAGCGGCTGTTGATAGTGCGGCTGCTAGGCCACCGGCTGCCAGTAGCGCAACAACCCAGTTTGGTAGTTTTGCTAGTTCTGGAGAAGCCAGTACGATGATGTCACGGTTAATCTTTATCTCGTTGCGCTCATCGCCCGAGTAGAACATTTTGCCATCGCCGTTCTTATCTTCCCAACCTACTAGACCAGTGCTTTCCCAGTTTTTGTACCAGCTAGGTGCGTCTGCTGCTGCGACACCTTGCATGTCTGGGCCGTTAATCGTTTCAATCATGTTTACACGAGCGAATGCTGCAACGCCTGGTGCTGTTGTGTATAGCAATGAGATGAACAGTAGTGCCCAACCTGCTGAGATACGAGCATCACGTACTTTCGGTACTGTGAAGAAACGGATGATTACGTGTGGAAGACCTGCAGTACCCACCATTAGAGCTGCACAGATGAAGAATACATCCACCATGCTCTTGTTACCTTCGGTATAGGCGGTAAATCCGAGCTCTTCAGTCAGTCCATCCAGTTTATCGAGTAGGTAAACGTCTGTGCCTGAAATCGTTGAACCCATACCAACTTGTGGAAGCGGGTTACCTGTCATCATGATTGACGTGAAGATTGCTGGAACAAGGAAGGCGAAAATGAGGACACAGAATTGAGCTACCTGCGTATAAGTGATGCCTTTCATGCCACCAAGTACTGCGTAGAAGAACACAATACCCATACCAATGATGATACCTAGGTTAATGTCGACCTCTAGGAAACGAGAGAATACTACGCCCACACCACGCATTTGACCTGCAACGTATGTGAATGATACGAAGATTGCACAGAATACCGCTACCATACGTGCTGTTTTCGAGTAGTAACGTTCGCCGATAAAATCAGGAACCGTAAACTGACCGAACTTACGTAGGTAAGGTGCTAAACATAGCGCAAGTAGTACATAACCACCTGTCCAGCCCATTAGGTAAACCGCACCGTCGTAACCAACGAATGAGATGATACCTGCCATTGAGATGAATGACGCTGCCGACATCCAGTCAGCGGCTGTCGCCATACCGTTTGCTACTGGGTGTACACCACCGCCCGCAACGTAGAATTCACTCGTAGACCCTGCGCGAGCCCAGATTGCGATGCCGATATACAGTGCGAAAGTGATACCGACGAGAATAAACGTCCAAGTTTGAATATCCATGTTCTAGCCTCTAGTCTTCCTGTACGTTGTATTTTTTGTCGAGCGCATTCATGCGGACAACGTAAATGAATATCAGCGCCACGAAGGTGTATATCGAACCTTGTTGAGCGAACCAAAAGCCGAGCTTAAACCCGCCAAACTGAATGGTGTTGAGGGCATCAACAAATAAGATGCCTGCGCCGTAAGACACTGCGAACCAGATCGCGAGCAGTGTTCCCATAATTCCCAAGTTTTCCTTCCAGTAGGCTTGAGCATGTTCCGTAGATTCGAACGCCATTGCCTTCTCCTTTATTCCGTTTCCGTAGAATGTCGTTGTGTTAACGTAATGTTACGATTTGAAATGTAGCAAGGATAAGTCAAGGGATCTGTGCAACTTTAGTCGGGACGGTATTAGCCCTAATCCACTGAAATATGGGAGTTAGGAGACAAAACCATATAAAAATGTGATGTTACAAGGTTGTTAAATTAGCCAAAGGTCTAACAAAAAGGGATGAATTAGTGAGGGAGTAATAAAATTTAACAACTAAATGACAGAGAATCATTATTTAGTCCTGCATATGACACGAAGGGAAATATAAGTTTGTTATAGTAATTACGCTGCTTTTAGAGCCCTTTTCTTGCTTAATAGCAGAAATTCGACATGCTTTAATCACGAGTTTTATTCTTTGGGGGAACGAATTGGACGCAATAACTATTAATCACTTATTTTTAACTGGTGCCGTGCTTATCGCCATCAGTGTGCTTTTCTCACAAGTGTCCTCACGATTGGGCGTTCCGATTCTTTTGATCTTTTTGTTTGTTGGTATGTTGGCGGGCGAAGATGGCCCCGGCGGCATCAATTTTGACGACTATTCATTAACTTACTTGGTGAGTAACCTCGCGCTTGCCGTGAT
>NZ_MCYD01000764.1:0-2470 GCF_002876325.1 Vibrio sp. 10N.261.52.A1 | reverse complement strand
GGTCCAATATAAACAAGGTTCATTAATGGAAAACACATTTTGGGGTGTTTTGAATGAATTGAAAGAGGCTAGAAGTATCAGCTCTTCGTGGGCAGGCGCTGTTGATCTTATATCTGGAGTTGGTGCAGTTCGTATGATGACAATTCATAAGAGTAAAGGGTTAGAATTTGAGGCAGTAATATTGATTGGACTAGAAGACTATTCATACTTCAGGAGAGACTTCAACCAGAATAAATTGGATGAAGAACGTTCAACTATATTTGTTGCTTTATCTAGGGCAAAGTCTAAATTACTAATATCTTGTACATTAACACGAGTACATTCAGGGAAATCCAAGTTTACACATGTGATGAGTATCATAAATGACTTGGCTAAGTTTGGGATGAGCAAACAGCGTGTTGAAAAATCGAATCTTCTAGAGGTCTGATTTCTATTTGAAAGTTAGTCATGAAGATAAAAAGGTCTGTGGGTATAAGCAGACCTTTTTACAATACAAAGTACTTAGTAATTAATTAGCTGTTATACATTTTCTCAAAGTTCTTTTGATTCCAACCAACCATGATTTGATCACCAATCTTTAGAACTGGAATAGAACGAGCACCCATTGCTTGAAGCTCCTTTCTTCCCCTTTGCATTTTCGCATTTGTAAGGCGGTACTTGTAACCTTTAGAGTCCAAGTAGCGTTGTGCATCTTTACAGTGAGGGCACTTGTCTGCGACATATAAAACAAGTCTTTTCATAATGGGTCTTAATTTCCTAATAGCTTTGCTGCATGAGGTAGAAGTGGCTGCATTGTACTGATAAATGAGAACACGTCATTAAACTTCGATAGTGTATCAAACATTCCCGTTTCTTTGATGGTATTTTGATATTGTTCATTACCATTGGACTGCATTACTACATGGCCACACATCCCTTCGACTGCATCTAGAACGGGTAGACTACCTGTGATTCGATAATCATCAATAGCATCTAATACATGCTTAATATGACGATTTAGGTGCTGTTTTAGTAGCGGGTCTAAATCTGAGGCAATGATCCTTTCCTGTAGTTCAGACACTTCTTTCTTTAGTTCAGCTAGCTCTTCTTCTGTTAATTCTTTGCTCTGAATATGAATAGAGTCCTGCTGCATGTCCAAAAACATAGAAATGGTATCAATCGAATCCCAGAAGGGCTTATTAAGAGTATTGCGAACATCCTGCCACTTGGTAAGAGGGTTAAGTTGAGTATGGGCGGTATTAAGGTTTTGAGAAATAGCGGAATATAAAGGGATGTTTTTGGATACCTCTAACACCTCATCAATTAGTTCATGAAGACTACCAAGTTTGACGAACATCTGAGTATTGCTTTTAGTCTCAAACATAGCTTTAAGTACAGTTTCAGTAGTCGTATGGGAAGGACTATAGATTTTATCTGAAATATAAGGTTGAACGAGTTTAGATAGTCGCTTAGCGGGGTTTGTTTTGATGGTGTTAGCTTCGTACATGGTTATCAATCTATTATGAGCTTTTTATCACAATATCATGAGTCTACATGAGGGATGAAGTATGGGATGTTAGTGTTGGGATTTAGTGCTGATTTAATTACGTACTTTACATTACTACGCTTTGGCATTCGTTAAGCGGTAAACAATCTTCTTAGAGTCCAAATATCTTTGGGCATCTTTACAGTGCGGGCATTTGTCTGCCACGTACAATACAACACGTTTCATCTTTACAGTCTCTTTTTGAGTCTAGCTCTTGGTGAATCTCGTTAAAGTGTAACGAATCCTAGGTGATTAGAAAAGTGTGATCAGTTACACTATGCGGCTCAATTTTCGACGTCACAACGTTTTGATGTGACGCAACTTGTACGGTCTTTCAGCATGCATCCTTCATTACGCTATATTCAAGGCTATCCTAAACACATTATCGATCCTGTTACTCAGCTTGTTGAGTCAGGTAAATTGGTGCCGTGGTTTGAAGCTCGCTACCCAAAGAATCATGAAATAAAAAGCGAGAAAGCCCTGTTTGATTATGCGATTGAGATTAAAAATCGCTATATGAAGAAAACACCACCCATTAGTAAAGTGATTTATGATGGCAAGATCCACCTAATCAACAATGCATTAGGTTTGCACTCTTATGTCGCCAAAAACCACGGTGGCAAGATCAAATCGAAGAATGAGATTCGTATCGCCAGTGTATTTCGCAATGCCCCTGAGCCTTTGTTGAGAATGCTAGTGGTACATGAACTGGCGCACATTAAAGAGAAAGACCACGACAAAGCCTTTTACCAACTATGCTGTCACATGGAACCGGAATATCATCAATTAGAGTTGGATGCCCGTTTGTTCATGATTTATTTAGATTTAAAGAAGTAGCCCAATGAGCCAATCACAAAAAAGAACCACGCTAAGCCTATCAAAAAACAGTGCTTCTGATAAAAACCGTAACAGTGCGGATTCAAAAGCGACTGGACAGAACAAAGC
>NZ_MCYD01000763.1:13504-13677 GCF_002876325.1 Vibrio sp. 10N.261.52.A1 | reverse complement strand
GGGTAAATTCATACCAGCTGTACCTTGATAATAAAAACGAGAAAGAAAAATAATGCTTAAACACTGCTTATTTCCTGCAGCGGGCTACGGCACGCGCTTTTTACCTGCAACAAAATCTATGCCTAAAGAAATGATGCCTATCGTTAATAAGCCATTGATTGAATACGGCGTTG
>NZ_MCYD01000763.1:0-12794 GCF_002876325.1 Vibrio sp. 10N.261.52.A1 | reverse complement strand
GATTGAATACGGCGTTGATGAGGCCATTCAAGCGGGTATGACCAGCATGGCGGTGGTGACCGGCCGTGGTAAAAGCTCATTGATGGATCATTTTGATAAGAACTACGAGCTTGAGCACCAAATTCAAGGCACCAACAAAGAGCCTCTGCTGGATGACATTCGTTCCTTGATCGACTCCGCTCAATTTACCTACATTCGCCAACGTGAAATGAAAGGGCTAGGGCATGCCATTTTAACGGGCAAAGAACTGGTGGGCGATAACCCGTTTGCAGTGGTATTGGCCGACGACCTTTGCATTAATGAAGACCAAGGTGTGCTGGCACAAATGGCAGCACTGTATCGCCAGTTCCGTTGCTCCATTGTTGCGGTTGAAGAGGTACCAGAATCGGAAACCCACAAATACGGTGTGATTGCGGGTGAGCATTTGAGTGATGACTTGATTCGCATTACCGATATGGTCGAGAAACCAGAGCAAGGCACAGCGCCAAGCAACCTTGCCATTATTGGCCGTTATATTCTCACGCCAGACATCTTTGATATTTTGGAAGAGACTCAGCCAGGCAAAGGCGGCGAGATCCAAATTACTGATGCGCTGCTAGAGCAAGCGAAAAAAGGGTGTGTGATTGCGTACAAGTTTAAAGGTAAGCGTTTCGACTGTGGCAGCGTCGATGGCTACATTGAAGCGACAAACTACTGTTACCAAAACGTCTACCTTAAAGGCAGCAAAGCGGAAATAGACCAAACGGCGACAGAAAAGAAATAGTACTTTAGGCTGTGGTGAATCGTGGTATGAAAGGTTATTTCATCAATTAGGTTCACCACCTTACTCTCCTTCCCCTATTCCAATGCCCTGTAGCTAATAGTTTAAAGAATGGCGTTAAATGGCAAGCTTTAAAGTCATGCGCCTTGCCATAATTCGCTATTCGACCATTCTTCAGCAATAAAGCAATAAAGCAATAAAGCAATAAAGCAATAAAGCAATAAAACAAAAACCAATAATAGGCTTTCCCTGATGTCACTGTTTGAGTATCTCATCGAACTCTCGATGTTCTTCTTTATTTCCCTTGCTGTGCTGTACTGCATGCGCAAAGTCGGTTATGCGATTGGCCTAACCGATAAACCCAATGCCAGAAAGCACCACGAAGGCGTAGTTCCCTTAGTTGGGGGCATCTCGTTATGCATTACCTTGTTGTACTTTCTGTATGTGAATGCAGAGCAGTTCAATAACCTAGAGATAGCTGCCACGTGTTTAACTGTGTTAGTGCTGGTTGGGGTGGCGGACGATCGTTTTGACATCAGCTTTAAGCTCAGAATGGGCGTACAAGCGATGTTGGCGATGGTGATTATGCATTACACCGGGTTAACCCTTTCTCACGTTGGCGATGTATTCGGGTTTGGTGTGTTAGATTTCCCTGTGGTGCTCGACAGCGTGATTACGGTGATCGCCGTGATTGCTGCGATTAATGCCTTTAATATGGTTGATGGTATTGATGGCCTGTTAGGCGGCTTAAGCATGGTGGTGTTTACCTCATTAGGGGTGGTGTTCTTTGCTTATGAACTTGAGTTTTATGCCTTTTTTATGGCGGTCATGGTGGTCATGTTATTCCCTTTTGTTCTGTTCAACTTGGGCTACTTTGGCAAGCTGCGTAAGGTGTTCATGGGCGATGCGGGCAGCATGATGATCGGCTTTATAGTGATTTGGGTATTGATTGGTGGCACGCAGTCCGAAGAAGGGCACTATATTATTCGCCCAGTGACAGCCTTATGGCTAATTGCAGTGCCTTTGATCGATATGATGGCGATCATGATCCGCCGCATTCGTAAAGGGCACTCTCCATTTAAACCGGACCGCGAGCATTTCCACCACATTATGCAACGCATCGGCTTTAGTCCTCGTGAGTCGTTAGTGGTGATCTGCTTAGTGCAATTGCTTTATTCAACCTTGGGGTTATTGGGAGAGTACTTCCAGGTGCTAGAATTCGTAATGTTCTACACTATTGTGGCGTGTTTCTCATTCCACACCTACGCAATGACACACTCGTTTAAGATGGCGAAGATTGTAAGAAAGTGGAAGAAGCTAGAGGAAAAACAACCAGAGGAAACAGCAGTATTATAAGGTGATGGGAATGTAGAAATACCAGCATTCTCATGTGCGCCGGTAAGGCTTCATCTATCGTCTTTTTTATCCATCGATATCTGTTGGTGTTCCTCTGCCAATTCTGTTTTAAGTTGTCATCTCTCAGTTATCACAAGCAAAAGGGCCCAATCTCGATATTAGATTGGGCCCTTTTCTATTCAGGTTATCGATACAATACAAGTACACTTAACTCGATATGTTCAACATGATAGGCTGTCGAGTCTATTGTGCTTTTATACCCTAGTGCGTTTATTCGGAGCATTCATTTTGCTTGATTGGTTAATAAGCCCTGCAGTGCAGGTGATTTTCTTATTCGTTGCTACCGTTTTTGGCTTGATTCGTTATCAGTCTCATTCTGATAAAGTGTTTGGTGTGTTATTACTGACTTTGTTAGTAACTTCGCTGGTGAGCACAGAGCAAGTGATTCAAAGTTTTTCCAATAAAGGTTTGCTTACACTAATGCTGTTGATGATTTGTTCGGTGGCACTGGAGAAGACTAAACTGTTGCGTATTATTACTAACTATGTGATTGGGTCGAATTACCGGCTCACTTGGCTTCGCTTGTTTAGTTTAACAACATTCTCGTCGGCCATATTGAACAACACCGCGGTTGTCTCAACAATGTTGGCACCAATTCGCAATAACCCTCATCATAAAGCCAGCAAGCTGCTTCTGCCTCTTTCCTATGCGGCTATATTAGGTGGCACACTAACCCTAGTCGGAACATCAACTAACTTAATCGTAAATAGCTTAGTAATTGATTCTGGCTTACCAAGTTTGAATTTTTTCGATTTTACCGCTGTTGGTTTATGTTTAGTGTTAGGTTGCGGTGTTCTACTTTTCATTCTTAGTCCCTTGTTGCCTGAGCGTGGTAGAGGCAATGTAGAAATTCGTGATTATCTTATTGATACGGAAGTGTCTGCTCTATCTGATTTGGTTGGTAAAACAGTTGAACAAAATGGCCTTCGACACCTAGAGTCGTTGTTCTTGGTTGAGATTTTACGAAATGGGCGTTTGATATCTCCTGTTACACCTCTGGAAGTGATACAGCCTCATGATCGCTTGCTGTTTAGTGGAGATGTTAAAAAAGTCACTACCTTAACTCAATTTGATGGTTTATCGTTGTTTGCAAGTGATAATGGACTCCCTCTTGATAACCTATCTGAGGTGGTAATTCGTCCTGAAAGCCATTTGATTGGAAAAACACTAAAGCACTCTGGTTTTCGTGCTTTGTTTGATGCCGCGGTGGTTGCGATCAAGCGAGACGGAGAGCCGGTATCGGGTAAGCTAGGTGAAGTGACACTTAAGGCTGGAGACTACTTGGTCCTTGCTGTGGGGGGCGATTATTATTCGAGAAATAATATACGTAAGAATTTTTACTTGCTGAGCGAAGTCGAAACAGAGCAGAGTCTTGATGGTTGGAAGGAAAAACTGGCGGTTGTTGGTTTTCTCGGATCAATTTTGCTAGCGGCGCTGGGAATAGTCTCTCTGTTTAAAGTCATGTTAGTTCTATTAGGTGCGCTATTGCTATCTGGGTGTTTAACTGCAAGTGAAGTTATATACCGTTTACCTAAAAACATTTGGTTGATTATATCTTCAGCCCTTCTTTTGTCTCAGGCGTTAACGAATAGTGGTGCTCTGAGTGGTTTAGAATACGTTGTTCATTCATATGATTATTTGTTTACACCACTCACTGGGTTGATTGTAGTTTATTTGCTGTCTTGGTTGATGACAGAACTTGTCACTAATAATGCAGCAGCTGCGCTGGTTCTTCCAATTGGAATTGAGTTAGCCTCAAGTTTATCGGCAAACCCTCAAGCGTATATACTTGCAGTAGCATTTGGCGCGAGTGCCAGCTTTATTAGCCCGTATGGATATCAAACTAACTTGATGGTGTTTAATGCCGGGCAGTATAAACTACAAGATTTTGTTAAAGTTGGTGTTCCTATGTGCCTGCTTTATGGCGCGATTGTGTTAATCGCAATTCCTGCCTTTATTGGATTGTAATTTTAAGGACTCCTTTGAAATGAATGTTTCTCCAGAGCGAATGACTCACCTAAAACAATTAGAAGCTGAGTCTATTCATATCATGCGGGAGGTGGCTGCTGAGTTTGATAACCCTGTGATGCTGTATTCCGTAGGTAAAGACTCGTCTGTGATGCTGCACTTAGCGCAAAAAGCGTTTGCTCCGGGCGTACCTCCCTTTCCATTGATGCATGTTGATACCACGTGGAAATTTAAGGAGATGATCGAGTTTCGTGACTATATGGCCCAAAAGTTAGGAATGAAGTTGATTGTTCATCAAAACCCTGAAGGGGTAGAAATGAACATCAGCCCGTTTGTACATGGTAGTTCGTTACATACAGATATCATGAAAACGCAAGGCTTGAAGCAGGCGTTGGACAAGCATGGTTTTGATGCGGCCTTTGGCGGAGCACGTCGAGATGAAGAGAAGTCTCGTGCAAAAGAGCGTGTTTACTCCTTCCGTGATGAACACCATCGTTGGGACCCTAAAAATCAACGCCCTGAGCTATGGAACATTTATAACGGCAAGGTGAATAAAGGCGAGAGTATTCGCGTATTCCCACTTTCAAACTGGACTGAGCTCGATATTTGGCAATATATCTATCTAGAGAATATTGAAATCCCTGGCTTATACCTTGCTGCTAAGCGACCTGTTGTTGAGCGTGATGGTATGCTTATCATGAAAGATGATGAGCGTATGGAGCTAAAAGAAGGCGAGGTTGTTGAAGAAAAAATGGTTCGCTTCCGTACTCTTGGTTGTTACCCACTTACAGGGGCTGTGGAATCTGAAGCAGCAACGTTGCCTGAAATAATACAAGAGATGCTGCTGACGACGACTTCAGAGCGTCAAGGCCGTGCTATCGACCACGACAGTTCGGGATCGATGGAGAAGAAAAAACGCGAAGGGTACTTCTAAGCTGTCATGACAACTCCTTATCAACGTAAAGATCACGACTCGGTATCAGCGGATGTGGTGTGGCACAACTCGACGGTGACTCACGCAGAGCGCGTTGCTCTAAAACAGCAACGGTCAGTTTGCTTGTGGTTTACTGGTCTGAGTGGCTCAGGTAAATCCACCGTGGCCAATGCGGTGGAAAGCAAACTATTGCAAATGGGCAAGCACAGCTATCTTCTCGATGGTGACAATGTGCGCCATGGCCTCAACAAAGACTTAGGTTTTTCAGATACTGACCGTATAGAGAACATCC
Source organism: Vibrio sp. 10N.261.52.A1 (assembly GCF_002876325.1). Lineage (NCBI taxonomy): Bacteria > Pseudomonadati > Pseudomonadota > Gammaproteobacteria > Vibrionales > Vibrionaceae > Vibrio > Vibrio sp. 10N.261.52.A1. The sequence goes on along the minus strand of NZ_MCYD01000763.1, from coordinate 7,424 downwards.
GCCGCATTGGTGAAGTGGCGAAACTGTTTGTGGACGCAGGCAACATTGTCTTGACCGCGTTTATCTCTCCTTTTATCTCAGACCGCAAGCAAGTGCGTGATTTAATGCAAGACGGTGAATTTCTTGAAGTGTTTGTGGATACGCCTCTTGAAGTGTGCGAGCAACGTGACCCGAAAGGCTTGTATAAAAAAGCCCGCGCCGGTGAAATTAAACACTTTACTGGCATCGATTCAGAATACCAAGCGCCTTTGAATCCCGAGATTCATCTTAAAACAGAGAAGCTAAGTATTGAAGCGTGCGCTGACTATGTTGTAAGTGAGCTTGAGAAGAAAGGCTATCTGAACCTAAAGGATGAAGCGTAATGCATTACGATGTATTTAATGGCGATGCTGATGGCATCATTGCGCTACTGCAACTTCGCTTTGCAGAGCCAAAAGAGTCGACTCTCGTCACGGGTGTGAAGCGTGACATCAAACTGCTTAAGCAAGTGGACGCGGAAAAAGCGATTTCGGTTACCGCGCTCGACATATCCATGGAGAAGAATCTGCTTGAGCTGGAAAGTTTGCTTGCAAAGGATATTCCCGTATTTTACTGCGACCACCACCGCAGCGGCGATATCCCAAACTCTGACAAGCTTGAAGCGCTGATCGACCTTGATGCTGAAGTGTGTACTAGTTTACTTATAAACAAAAAGCTTGATGGTCAATATGCTAAGTGGGCGGTGGCGGCAGCGTTTGGTGACAACCTGTCTGTTTCAGCACAAAAACTGGCACAAGAGATTGGTTTGACCGACTCAGAGACTGAGTTTCTAAAAGAGCTTGGCACACTAATTAATTACAACGGTTATGGTGCAACCCTTGGTGATTTGCATATCGAGCCTGCAGAACTGTATCGGCAGTTGAGCGAATTTGAAGATCCGCTTGTATTGCTTGATGATGAAAATTCACCGTATCACGTATTAAAAACAGGTTATGCCAACGACCATGCGAAGGTGACTAACATTGAGCCTTCCCATGTCGACGCGCTATGTAGAGTGTTTGAACTACCGTGTGAAGCTTGGGCGAGACGCATCAGTGGCGTTTTTGGTAATGAGCTTGCCAATCAAAACCCCGAATTAGCTCACGCTGTGTTAACACTAAACGCAAATGGTGAAGATTACACAGTGAGCGTGCGTGCGCCGTTGAATAATCGTTTCGGCGCCGATGAGATTTGTTCATCATTCCCGACTGGAGGAGGGCGTAAGGCCGCTGCTGGCATCAATCAATTGCCAAAAGACAACGTTGAAACGTTTACTCAAGTGCTGAGTGACTTCTACCAGTAATGAAATAATCAATACCCACCTAGGTCTCTGTGTGGGCTAACAACAGAATTTACGTTTGGGCAGGAAAGCCGAAGCGGTGAATACATTAGGAGAGCGTTATGTCTCATAGCTCCGAGCTAATCGCAACCGATATCGAAGGATATTTAAAGGTCCATGAAAACAAAGACCTACTGCGCTTTCTAACGTGCGGTAATGTCGATGATGGTAAGTCTACATTGATTGGTCGTCTGCTTTATGATTCAAAGCTGATATACGAAGATCAAATGGCAGCGATAGAGAAAGATTCCCAGAAGTTTAATACCACCGATGGAGAGTTCGATCTGGCGCTGTTAGTCGATGGCCTTCAGTCAGAGCGTGAGCAGGGTATTACCATTGATGTGGCATATCGCTACTTTTCTACGGATAAGCGCAAGTTTATCATCGCTGATACTCCGGGGCATGAACAGTACACGCGTAATATGGTAACGGGGGCATCTACCTGTGATCTCGCGATTGTAATGGTTGATGCTCGTTACGGTATTCAAACGCAAACTCGTCGTCATAGCTACATCTGCAGCTTGTTGGGTATCAAACATATCATAGTAGCTATCAATAAGATGGACTTGATGAACTACAGTCAAGATGTTTATCAAAAGATCAAGGCCGATTATCGTGAGATGGCTAAGAATTTCGATATCGATGATATTCGTTTTGTGCCTATCTCTGCATTAAATGGTGACAATGTAGTAACACCAAGTGAAGCTATGGATTGGTATCCGGGTGCTACGTTAATGAAGTTGCTGGAAACGGTGAAAATAGGCCAAGGTAAAGACTTTAATAGTATGCGTTTCCCTGTGCAGTATGTTAACCGTCCAAACCTTAATTTTCGTGGTTTTTGTGGTACGCTGGCCTCAGGACTTGTTCAGGTAGGTGACGAAGTTACAGCCTTGCCTTCCGGCAAACAATCGCGTATCAAATCAATATATACTTTTGATGGTGATCTCGAAACCGCACGTCCTGGTCAAGCGATTACTATAACGCTTGAAGATGAGATCGATGTGTCACGTGGTGACATGCTTGTACACAACGGTCATGAGCCAAATGTGACCAATAAAGTGCAAGCGCATGTGGTGTGGATGGATGAAAACCCAATGCGCACGCACAAAGAGTATACTTTTAAGTTTGCGACCAAATCGTGTACGGGCAAAGTGACCGCAATCCCACATAAGATTGATGTGAATACGCTAGAACAACATGCAGAAAATAGTGAGTCTTTGGAACTGAATGAAATTGCACTGTCAGAGATTTCATTGACTGATAAGATTGCCGTAGACACTTATAAAGCCTTACCGCAAACCGGTGCTTTTATTGTGATTGACCGCCATACCAATGTGACTGTCGGTGCTGGTATGGTTGAAACTGTGGTAAATGGAAGTGAAGAGCAAGGTCGTGTGTATTCTCAAGCAGAGAAAGACTTGAATGCGTATGTACGTAAACACTTCCCTGAATGGGGGTGTACTGAAATATAAAGTGAAAATCCACATTGTCATAGAATAAAAAATGGCCAAGTTCATATTGTGAATTTGGCCATTTTTGTTTCTCGATTCGTTACAAACCTTGAGCTGTAGTTTAAAGCCTACCTTTATGTAAATTAATACACTTTCTCGGGAAGGTTGCGCCAACTTCTAATCCAGCTTGTGATACGCCAAACATAGCTCATTGCGACGGTGTACGAAACGAAGCAAAGCATAAACAGGATGAACATGGTTGATTCAGATATCCCCAAGAACTCACCGTAGATCCCGAAGCTGGCAAAGCCACTGGCGATCAAACAAATGGTGGCCAGCGTCTGGCGTGATGTAAAACCAAGGCGCTGGAAAATGTGGTGTAAATGTTCACGATCGGGTTTGAATGGGGAATCGCCACGTCTTACTCGCCTAAACATGATAGCGGCCATGTCCATTAACGGAATAGCAATCAGCCATAACGCCGTGATCGGTCGCATGAGCGCTTCAGAAGGATCTTGGCTGGCACCAAGCAGTAGCCAGATGACAGTAAAGCCAATCATCATGCTGCCAGCATCGCCCATGAACACTTTGCGTTCTCGGCCTAGAAGCCCGAGGTTCATCAAGATATAAGGGATAGTCGCGGCAATGAATACGGCGCACAAATACGCTAGGCCGTGTTGGCTATCGATTTTTAGCAAAATGGCGATACCTGCAAAGGTGACGATAGCGAGCCCACCTAATAGGCCGTCGATACCATCAACCATATTGAACGCGTTAATAGCTCCAATCACCGCAAGTATTGTGACGACCGGGCTTAAGAATCCTAAATGTAATTCACCTATGCCAAAAATATTGCCAATGTTTTCTAGGCGAATATCGGCAAAGTGCATCATGCAAATGGAAAGAATTGCTTGAACGACAAGCCGAATTTTGAAGCTAATATCAAACTTATCATCGAGCGCGCCGATAACGATAAGCACTGCGATAGAAGCTAAAAAAAGTTGGCTATGCGGTATCACATTGGGGTGAGTGAGTATGAACTGGGCTATCGATAAGCTGATTGCGATTCCGCCTACGAGTGGGATCGCTCCGTTATGCAGTTTTCGTTCGTTGGGTTTATCTACTAATCCGACGGCTTTTGCTGCTTTTCGCATAACAAAGAGCGACGAAAAGGAGAATAAGCCAACAAATGATAGCTCTAATAACATGATGAACTCTAGCCAAATTTTTAATGGTTTTTATTTACGTGTAGCTTACGTTAAAACTATCAATATGTACACTTGGTTGAGTATGATGTGTTCACTTTTTTGGAACGAAGTCTACATTTTTAAATGTGCGCCAAGGCTCATATTTAGTGTAAGTATTGCGTTGTTATGCGCTGTCTAATCCCTAATGTTGCCTCGGAGTCTTGAACACAAAATGATATTTTTTTTCACATCCGCCCCGCCTACCTGAGACGTTTCTTGATCTTCCGCTACAGTTTTGACTGTAAACTGTAGTAAAATTACGCTAATTTGTTTTTATACCGATTTATTTTGAATTGAACGAGGTCAGTCCTATGTCAGCTAAGAAGCCAATGGCTCTAGTGATCCTTGACGGTTACGGTTACCGTGAAGACAACCAAGACAACGCTATCGCGAACGCTAAGACACCAGTATTAGATGGTCTTATTGCTAACCAACCTAACACGCTAATCTCTGCTTCTGGCATGGATGTAGGCCTACCTGATGGCCAAATGGGTAACTCTGAAGTGGGTCACACCAACATCGGTGCTGGTCGTGTGGTATACCAAGATCTTACTCGTATTACTAAGTCAATTGCAGACGGTGAGTTCGGCCAAACTGAAGCGCTAGTGAATGCTATCGACAAAGCTGTGAAAGCGGATAAAGCGGTTCACATCATGGGTCTTATGTCACCAGGTGGTGTTCACTCTCATGAAGATCATATCTACGCAGCAGTTGAAATGGCAGCAGAGCGTGGCGCAGAGAAAATCTACCTACACGCATTTCTAGATGGCCGTGACACGCCGCCACGCAGCGCAGAAAACTCTCTACAACGCTTCCAAGATCTGTTCGCTAAACTAGGCAAAGGTCGTGTGGCTTCTTTGGTTGGTCGTTACTACGCAATGGACCGCGATAACAACTGGGATCGCGTTCAAACTGCATACGAGCTGCTAACTGAAGCAAAAGCAGAGTTCACATTCGACACGGCAGTTGCTGGCCTAGAAGCCGCTTATGCTCGTGACGAAAATGATGAGTTCGTAAAAGCGACTGAAATTAAAGCTGAAGGTGAAGAGTCTGCTGCGATTGTAGATGGCGATGCAGTTATCTTCATGAACTACCGTGCCGACCGTGCTCGTCAAATCACTCGCACATTCGTTGCTGATTTTGCTGGTTTTGAGCGTAACGTATTCCCAGCTATCGATTTCGTGATGCTGACTCAATACGCTGCTGATATCCCACTGCTATGTGCATTCCCACCGGCTTCTCTAGAGAACACTTACGGTGAGTGGTTATCTAAGCAAGGTAAAACGCAGCTACGTATTTCAGAAACAGAGAAATACGCGCACGTGACTTTCTTCTTCAATGGCGGTATCGAAGACGAGTTCGAAGGCGAAGAGCGTCAACTTGTTGCTTCTCCAAAAGTTGCAACTTACGACTTACAGCCTGAAATGAGCGCTCCAGAACTCACTGAAAAGCTAGTTGCAGCAATCAAAGGCGGCAAATACGACGCTATCGTTTGTAACTTCCCTAACTGTGACATGGTTGGCCATACTGGCGTTTACGATGCAGCGGTTAAAGCCGTAGAATCTCTAGACGAGTGTCTTGGTAAAGTGGTTGAAGCAATCAAAGAAGCTGACGGTCAACTGCTTATCACAGCAGACCACGGTAACGCAGAAATGATGGTTAACCCAGAAACGGGCGGCATCCATACTGCACACACTAACCTACCAGTGCCACTTATCTACGTAGGTAACAAAGACGTTGAGTTCAAAGAAGGCGGTAAGCTGTCTGACCTTGCACCAACAATGTTATCTCTAACGGGTACAGAAATCCCAGCTGAAATGTCAGGTGATGTTTTAGTTAAATAGCTTTTAACTTTCATCTAATACCAGAACGGCTGCACGCGAGTGTGGCCGTTTTTTTGTATCTGGGTTTTGAGGAATAGATGCGAGATACGAGTAAACGGGATTCGAAGAGCGTAAGAGCAGATGTGGGATGCGAGTAAGCGAGATGAGAAGAGCTTAAGGGTAGATGTGGGGTACGAGTAATCGGGATTCGAAGTGCTTAAGAGCAGATTCGAGATGCGAGTAAGCGGGATGCGAAGAGCTGAAGGGCAGATTCGGGATGCGAGTAAGCGAGATGAGAAGAGCTGAAGGGCAGATGCGGGATGCGAGCAAACGGATCACGAACAGAATGAGAACCGTACATGTTTTCGCATCCCGAATCTCTCTACTCTCATCTGCTCTATCTCGTCATTCCAGAACTGAGGGACGAAGTGTCTGGAATCTCATGTCATGTCTGATGTGTCGCATTAAGTACATTGAGAGAGATTCCCTATCACGCTCGTCCCTCGCTGTAGGGAATGACGTAATTAAAGGGGCTAGGTTCGGGATCGAGTGACGTGTTTTTCGCATCTCGTCACTTGCTACTTTCATCTTTCTTTACAATTGAACGCTCAAAATCCAACAACCACTCTTTGCGGTTCATGCCTCCGGTATAGCCGGTTAATGTGCCATTGGCACCTATCACTCGATGACATGGAACTACAATACTAAACGGGTTCTTGCCGTTCGCACCACCCACCGCTCTCACTGCTTTGGGGTTGCCCATTCTCTTTGCTTGTTCGCCATAGCTAATAGTTTCGCCATAAGGAATAGAAGTGAGAGCCTGCCAAGCTGATTTTTGAAAGTCTGTACCTTTTATTGCTCTCAATGGCAAATCAAATTCAGTTCGCTGACCAGCAAAATACTCGTCTAGCTGGCGAGATACCTTGATGCATAATTCATCGGGATTGCAAGTTATAGTCTCATCATGGTTTACATGGTCTATTTCAATAATTGCTTCGCCATTGCTAACAATGATCATCTTACCAATCGGTGCTTCGTAGAGCATTTTGTAAGTACTGCTTTCCATGTCATCTTCCTCCTTTTAGTCTTTTTCTACTCTAAAGCACTTCGTATCTCGATACTCGAATCTCTCATCTGCTCTTAAATCTTCTCGCATCTCGACATCGGAATCTCGTATCCGCTTTATATATTGCAATCCCTTAAACCGTCATTCCAGAATTGAGGGACGAAGTGTCTGGAATCTCAAACAACGCGGCATTAGCCATGGATAATAGATTCCCTACTGCGCTCGTTCCTCGCTATAGGGAATGACGTGGTTGAACAAAGGGTAGATACGGGATACGAGTAAGCGAGATGAGAAGAGCTTAAGATCGAGGGCGTGATTCGAGTAAACGGTTCACGAACAGAATGAGAACCGTACATGTTTTCGCATCCCGAATCTCGCAACTCTTATCTGCTCTAAACCGTCATTCCAGAACTGAGGGACGAAGTGTCTGGAATCTCAAACAACGCGGCATTAGCAATGGAGAATAGATTCCCTACTGCG
>NZ_MCYD01000762.1:0-1996 GCF_002876325.1 Vibrio sp. 10N.261.52.A1 | reverse complement strand
ACCCACGATCAAGCTAAGAGCAATTCGAAACATAGGGGTTTGTTGCCCAGTCAGTTTCTGTTTGTTGTTAGCCCAAATGTTGATGATGATGGTAGCTACGATACCAGCAATCAGTGACGCTATAACGATACTGCTTCCTTGTTCAAGAACAGGGGCTGGGAAATAAAGACCACGCACGTTTAGGAAAATCGCTTCGCCCAAACTGAGACTTTGTCTTGCAGATGGGAGAGCTTGAAGAACCGCGAAATACCAAAAGAAGATTTGAAGTAGTAGTGGGATATTTCGGAAGATTTCAATGTATACCGCGGCAAATCGGCTCACTAGCCAGTTAGATGACAGACGAGCGACACCCATAGAGAAGCCAAGAACTGTTGCTAAGATAATACCTAATACAGATACTAAAGCGGTGTTTAATAAGCCGACAACGAATGTTCGACCATACGAGAAGGTTTCGTCATATTCGACTAGGGTAAGGCCGATACCAAACCCCGCCTCTTGACTTAAAAAGTCAAAACCAGTGGCAATGCCTCGGGCTTCAAGGTTGGTAAGGGCGTTGTTTACGATGGTATAGAAGAAAGCGCCAAGTGCTCCGATAGCGATGATCTGGAAAACGACAGATCGAAAAGTCGGGTTGTATAAAAGGTTAGCACTTTTAGCTTCGGGTTTTTCCTGGGAAGGAGTAAGAGTGTTGTTAGGTTTCATACTGCAATAACCTCAAATCCATTTAACATTTAGGGCGGAAAAACCGCCCTAAATCGTGTTACTCAAACATTCATTTTTGGGTTGTTGCTATCACCCTTAACAAGAGCGATAGCAACGATTACGAACAAGTAATCACGTCCTGTGCTATTAACGGATTGGTGGAGCGTACATAAAGCCGCCCGCATTCCATAACGCATTTACACCACGATCGATTTGAAGTGGAGAACCTGTACCAACAGTACGCTCAAAACTTTCACCGTAGTTACCAACTTGTTTGATTACTTGGTAACCCCAGTCGTCACGAATGCCAAGGCCTTTACCTTTAGGACCGTCTACACCAAGAATACGTTTGATGTTTGGATCTTTTGACTTGAGCATTTCATCAGCATTTTTAGAAGTGATGCCGTATTCTTCCGCATTGACCATTGCTGAAAGTGTCCACTTAGCTACGTTGAACCATTTGTCATCATCTTGACGAACAACTGGGCCTAGAGGCTCTTTAGAGATAATTTCAGGAAGTACTTGTGCAGATTTAGGATCAGCTAGGTTAAGGCGAAGCGCGTATAGACCAGATTGGTCAGTGGTTAGCACATCACAACGACCTGCGTCGAAACCTTTAGATGTTTGTGCTGCTGTATCAAATACCACTGGCTTGTAAGACATGCCGTTGTTACGGAAGTAATCGGCTAGGTTAAGCTCAGTCGTTGTGCCTGATTGAACACATACAGACGCGCCATCAAGTTCTAAAGCGCTGGTTAGGCCAAGATCTTTCTTAACCATGAAGCCTTGACCATCGTAGTAGTTAACGCCTACGAAGTTAAGACCTAGAGCGGTATCACGATGCAGTGTCCATGTTGTGTTGCGAGACAGTACGTCGATTTCGCCAGATTTAAAATCTTCAAGGATACGAGTACGAGAGCCCTGCCCTTTATCACCGTGGAAGACTTCTGCAATGATGCCGCGTTTGTATAGTTTGTCTGCTAGGTGTTCACAGCTGTTCTTTGCATTCACGAAGATCAGAGCTTGGCGCCATTCGTGTTGTTTGATTAAGTGAGCCAATAATGCAGTTTTTCGGCCTTTCTCTACTTCAAATACACGCTGAACCAATGTACTTGCGTTCGCGCTTTGCAGTTGAACCTCTAGAGGGTCATTAAGTAGCTCTTCAGTTAGAGCTTGAACTTGCTCCGGGAAGGTTGCTGAGAACAACAGAGTTTGCTTCTTGGTTGGCAATAGCTTCAAGATAGCGCCTAGCTCTTCTGTAAAACCAAGGCTTAACATACGGTCAGCTTCATCA
>NZ_MCYD01000761.1:0-416 GCF_002876325.1 Vibrio sp. 10N.261.52.A1 | reverse complement strand
ATCTGGCGAAATCGACGTTCTGATCGCAACTGACATCGCAGCTCGTGGTCTGGATATCGAAAAGCTTCCTGTTGTTATCAACTTTGATTTACCGCGTAGCCCATCAGATTACATGCACCGTATTGGCCGAAGTGGTCGTGCCGGTGAGGTTGGCTTAGCGCTATCTCTGATCGATCACGAAGACTACCATCATTTCAAAATCATCGAGAAGAAGAACAAGATTCGTCTTGAGCGTGAGCAAATCGAAGGCTTTGAAGTCGATGCAGAAGCGGTAGCTGAACTGATTGCAGCGCTTAAACCTGTTGCACCACCTGCTGGCACAGGTAAGAAGAAAAAGAAGAAAGCAGCACAAAACCAAGATGTGTGGCTGAAGAACAACTAAATTGAAAATAGTTGGATCGTAGATACAAGAAAGG
>NZ_MCYD01000760.1:0-1465 GCF_002876325.1 Vibrio sp. 10N.261.52.A1 | reverse complement strand
ATACACACTAATTTGAAACTTACATCAAGTCAGTGGTTATTTAACCTTCAAAAAATTCTTCATCAATTCGTTTTATATACAGCACTTGCTCATCTCGGCTACCAATGTTGTAGCGCAGCATCAGCTTAGCCAACTCTTTACCATTGATAAGTACGATTCGCATGCCTAGGTCTTTCGCTGTCTGAGTTGCTGATGAGGTAAAATCAGATGTAGTGATAAAAATGCCTTTCTGTGCTTTCTTCAGATTAAGCGCACCAAAGAAGTCCCTGATTTCACCTGCACCAACATTGTTGCCATCAGCATAACGCTTGGCCTGGATGTAAACCTGATCAACACCCAGAGGGTCTTGATTAATCACTCCATCCACACCGTTATCACCACTCTTTCCTAGCGTATGGGCCATACCCTCATCGCTTCCGCCATAACCCATTGCTAGTAGCAAGTCGATCAGCAGTTGTTCAAAGAAGGCTGGAGACACTTTACGTGTTCGAGACAAGATGTCTGAGGCTAACGCGTCGTTAATCTGTTTGTAAGCAGCTCTTAGTACTTCATCTGGCGTCGCATCATTATCAGACACAATTGTCTTTTCACCTTGGTCTGAATCACCGTTCTTTTGCTTAGTGAACGTATTGAAGTCATCAAAACGTTTAAGGTATTGGTTATTGATCTCATCGCCACTGTTTAGAGCTTCTTTCCCCAAGTCTGTTATAACGAAATGACCACGCCTTGTTGAGTCCAAAAGCCCTGCTTTCGCTAGATAGGTTTTAGCCCACCCAACTCGGTTCGTGAATGCCGCTTGTCGGCCACTAGGAAGCAGCTCAGTTCTCTCGTCTTCTGACAGATTAAATTGCTCCGCTAGCAAATCTACAACGTTGCTAAGCTTAACTTCTTCATTCTTCGCAGCCTCTAACACTGGCTTCATTAAATCTTGATAACTTGGTAGCACTATAGACCCTAACCATTTTGGCTTTTAATTTCGGCAATATACCAAGATATACAATCAGTTACATTGATATTCGTTACGTTTATTTGGACTTACCAGCCAATCCAACTATTAATGCTGCCAAGGCCGCTCCCGCTATGAAAGTACCTACATTGCTCCCTTCAGACTTCGCTTTCGTTGCGTTACCTCTGAGTTGGGCTTGAACAGACACTTGTTCACTTTCCTTGAGATTATTAACTATATTCACGACCGAATTAAAAAGTTCATCTGGAGCGATACCAAGAGCTTTAGCACATTCAAACATCTGATCAACAGAGAACGTTGACTTTCCTGATTCCAAACGACTATAGCTAGCTTGTGAGAGCCCCATTTTTTCAGCTAATACGCTCTGCTCTATGCCTAGTTCTTTGCGTTTATTCGCGACGACCACACCCAGAATCGATGAGTAAGAAACCATTTTGTCTTGCATTTTTACCACCAATAACTAAATAACACTTGATCAATTAAGTGCATAGGTATAAG
>NZ_MCYD01000759.1:0-20045 GCF_002876325.1 Vibrio sp. 10N.261.52.A1 | reverse complement strand
TTTTAGCTCTCGGCTATATTTGGACATAAAAAGACCCCCAATAATTGGTGTCCAACTATTGGGGGTCAGTTCACATGGCGGCTTTTGTTTCGCTAAAGAGTAAATCATGAACTTACTCATTAGGTTAGCTTTCTAGCAAGCTTAGTTTTTGTTTAGAACAAAACCTTGGACTTACTTAGAACAAGCCTTTGAATAGCAGTACTAGGTAATCCCATAGGCGGCTAAATAGGCTGCCTTGCTCTACGTCTTCAAGTGCTAGTAGTGGGTATTCCGCAACATCTTCACCATCAACTTGGTAGAAAAGTTTACCAACAACATCACCTTTGCTGATTGGCGCTTCTAGCTCTTTCTCAAGTACAAAGCTTGCTTTAAGGTCTTTAGCTTGGCCGCGAGGCAGAGTGACGAAAGTATCTTCATCAACACCTAGCGCTACCGTATCTTTGCTACCCATCCAGATTTTTTCTTCTACGAAAGTTTCACCAGCAGTGTGTGGTGCTACTGTTTCGAAGAAGCGGAAGCCGTAGCTAAGCAGCTTTTTGCTTTCTGTTTTACGAGCGTTTGCATTCTTAGTACCCATCACAACCGCAACTAGGCGCATTTTGCCTTCTGTTGCTGAGCTTACTAGGCTGTAACCTGCATTGCTTGTGTGGCCTGTTTTAATGCCATCAACGTTCATGCTCTTGTCCCACAACAGACCATTACGGTTGTATTGGGTGATGCCGTTGTATGTGAATTTTTTCTGTGAGTAGATACGGTACTCATCAGGAACGTCACGAATTAGCGCCTGACCAAGCAGTGCCATATCGTAAGGCGTTGAGTATAGGTTCGGGTTGTCTAGACCGTGCACGTTAGCAAAGTGCGTGTCTTTCATGCCGATAGAGCTTGCCCATGCGTTCATTAGGTCAACGAATGCGTCTTCTGAGCCAGCAATGTGCTCAGCCATTGCTACACAAGCATCGTTACCTGATTGAATGATGATACCGCGGTTCAGTTCTTCAACTTTAACCGTTGTGCCAACTTCAACGAACATTTTAGATGAGTCTGGGAAGTTTTTAGCCCAAGCATTTTCACTGATTACAACATCGTCGTTTAGGTTGATGTTACCACGCTCAAGTTCTTGACCGATTACGTAGCTCGTCATCATCTTGGTTAAACTTGCTGGAGAAAGTTGAGTATTCATCTCTTTCTCTGCTAGTACTTTGCCTGAATGGTAATCCATCAGAACAAAACCTTTAGCGGCGATTTGTGGTGCATCAGGAACAACAATTGGAGCAGCGAATGACGATGTAGCTATTGTTGCTGAAAGCGCAACAGAAGTAGCAAAAATCGTTTTAACAAGTTTATTAGATTTAATCATTTTGAATGCAATTATTTGGTGAACTATTCATATCTTACCAGAATCACTCTGTCACACCAGAGCGCTGATTACCAGAGGTTACTGTCAGATTAATTAGCGAGTTAGCGTGTGTTTCTTGATATAAGCAGAAGGGTAACCCATCAGCTTAACCTGTTCTAATTTCTCTTGAGTCAGAGCATAGTCATGAAATGGCCCAAGCATTAGTCGGTATTGACCATCATTTGGCTGCAAGAAGCTTGCTACTGCTAGCTTTTCGCTGAGATCTTTGGCTAACTTCTCCGTTCTGTCTTCATGTTGCGATGTTGCGACTTGAATAATAAATTGTGGCAAAGCTGCCTTCTTTTTAGCATCAGTTGGCATCGCTACTTTGATTACTTCAATCTCAACATTTGCGGTACCTGTCCTTAAGACATCAAGCTTGTAAGCCGCAGCATAACTGAGGTCAATGATTCGGCCTTCATGGAATGGGCCGCGATCATTAATACGCACAATCGTTGTTTTGTTGTTGTCGGTATTAGTGACTTTTACATAGCTTGGAATAGGCAATGTTTTGTGCGCTGCCGACATTGAATACATGTCGTAAATCTCGCCGTTAGACGTCAAATGACCATGAAATTTTTTGCCATACCAAGACGCTTTGCCTTTTTCGGTGAAGCCTTCGGTTTCTTTTACGATTTTGTAATCTTCACCACGCAGAGTGTAGTCACTGTTACCGCCTAGGCTGTACGGTTCATATTGAGGATGCGCGTCCTCTAGATGCTCGACCGAGATAGGGGCATCAGGCGCGATATCTGAATCGATATCGTAGCGGCCACTTGGCTTCTGCGAGGAACAGCCATTGATTAAAATCGCTAAGCCCAGAATTGAGACTATTTTTTTGATGGGCAGCTCATCAACCAAGGATGCTTTTTTTGAAAACGTTGTAATAGACATCGATTAGGTCGCCTTTGAGAATGCTTTTCTGTGTGTGTGGATGGACATTAAAATACCAAAACCAGCCATTAGGGTAACCATAGAGGTACCGCCATAGCTGACCAAAGGAAGAGGTACACCTACAACCGGTAGAATGCCACTTACCATGCCAATATTTACAAAAATATAAACGAAGAAGCTCAGTACAATACTGCCGCCCATCATTCGACCAAAGGCCGTTTGCGCTTGGCTTGCTAGGTACAAACCACGTCCAATAATGAATAGGTAGATAGCCAGTAAGAACAAGATACCTATCATGCCCCATTCTTCAGCAATAACCGCGAAGATGAAGTCAGTATGGCGCTCAGGAATGAACTCTAGTTGAGACTGAGTCCCTTGTAGCCAGCCTTTTCCGGATATACCGCCTGAACCTATCGCAATCTTACTTTGAATGATGTGGTAACCCGCACCTAATGGATCAGATTCAGGATCAAAAAGGGTTCTTACACGTACCTTTTGGTATTCACGCATTAAGAAGAACCACAGAATTGGGATAAATGCGCCCAAGGCAACAGCTGCACTGGCAATGATCTTCCAGCTAATACCTGCTAGGAATATCACGAAGATACCCGATGCCGCGATAAGGATTGAGGTGCCTAAATCGGGCTGCTTGGCGATAAGAATGGTTGGTACAAACACCATAACCAGCGAGATCGTCAAGGTTTGGAATGTCGGAGGTAATGAGCGCTTACCAATAAATCTCGCCAGCATTAAAGGCACGGCTAGCTTTAAGAGCTCTGAGGGCTGGAAGCGAACAAAGCCGAAATTAAGCCAACGCTGCGCACCTTTAGAGGCTTCGCCAAAGAAAAGTACGCCTAGTAGCAGAATAACGCCGCCTGCGAATAGCACTGGCGCTAAAGTCTCGTAGGTACGTGGTGATATCTGAGCTAAGAAGATCATTACGCCCAAAGAGAGTGCCATACGCATCGCCTGGCGATCCATCATCGCTAGGCTTTGCCCACTCGCGCTGTACATGATTAATAAGGCAAAGCCCATTAAAACTAGAATGCCGAGTAAGAGTGGCAGATCGATATGGAGCCTTTCAAATAAGGCTCTGTTTCGTCCTGTTGAAGGATCAAGTTTCATTATTTTATTGGCTCGCTTTGATAATCTTCTGCAAGGATAATGTGGTCTAGAATTCGTCTTACTACTGGGCCGCCATTAGATGAACCACCGCCAGCATTTTCTAGAACGATAGTGACAACAGCTTCAGGGTCTTCGATTGGTGCGTAGCCAGTAAACAATGCGTGGTCACGTAGGTGCTCAGCAATTTCATCGGCGTTGTACTCTTCATCTTCTTTCAGACCAAAGACTTGTGCTGTACCTGATTTACCTGCGGTAACGTAAGACATATTTTGGAATGAGCGTCTTGCTGTCCCTTTTTTACCGTGGTTAGCCAGCTTCATACCTTCTTGAGCGATATCCCAGTACTTCTTCTTAACGCCTGTTAGTGGCGGGTAAGTTTCAATGTCCGACATAACTTGCTCGTCGAATGGGTGACCGTTTTCAATGGTGGCACGCAATAGGTGAGGTGCTGTTACCTCGCCCTTATTGACCAGCACAGAGGTCGCTTTTGCAATCTGCATTGGTGTGGCCGTCCAGTAGCCTTGGCCGATACCTACAGGGATTGTGTCACCTTGGTACCATGGCACACGGTGTCTGGCCATTTTCCAGTCTCGGGTTGGCATGTTGGCTTTACTTTCTTCGTAAATATCGATGCCCGTGTAATCGCCAAATCCAAACATCATCATCCATTTGGATATGCGATCTATACCTAGGTCATAAGCGATCTGGTAGAAGAAAGTGTCCACCGACTCTTCGATGGCTTTTACGATATCGACTTTACCGTGTCCCCAACGTAACCAATCTCTGAATGGTCGAGTTTTAGAGTTCGGGATCTTCCAGTAGCCAGGGTCGTTACGTGTGGTATTCGGTGTGATGACACCTTCTTGTAAAGCTGCAACGGCCATGAAGGGTTTGATCGTTGATGCTGGTGGATAGATGCCAAGTGTGGTTCGATTTACTAGAGGACGGTTCTTATCCTGAAGCAGTGCGTTATACCCTTTAGAGGAAATGCCATGCACGAACGCATTCGGGTCATAGCTCGGGCTTGAAACCATCGCTAATACGCCGTTGTCTTTTGGATCCAATACAACTGCTGAGCCACGGCGTCCATCGAGTAGCTTATGAACGTAAAGCTGAAGGTTGATATCCAGGTTCAATACAATATCTTTACCCGGAACAGAAGGAACAAACTTTAGCGTGCGAATAACACGTCCACGGCTGTTTACTTCGACTTCTTGGTAGCCGGCTGTACCGTGTAGCAAATCTTCGTAATAGCGCTCAATACCTAGCTTACCAATATCACGGGTTGCTTGGTAATTGGCGTCTTTTTCTTCTCGCACCAATCGCTGCATGTCACGGTCGTTGATACGAGAGACATAACCGATAACGTGGGTAAGCACATCACCGTATGGATAAAAGCGCTTTAAGGTACCTGTAACCTCAACACCTGGGAATTTGTGTTGATTTACCGAGAAGACAGCTACCTGTGATTCTGTCAGCTGATTAAGAATGGGTACTGATTTAAAGCGTCGTGAATTACGGCGCTCACGGTTAAATCGTTCAATACGCTCTGGTGGGATCTCGATTAACTTTTGCAGACGGACAAGCGTGTCGTCCATATCTTTAATTTTTTCTGGTGTGATTTCTAGGTTGAAAACCGGACGGTTCTCGGCAAGAAGTACACCGTTTCGATCGTAAATCAAACCGCGGTTTGGCGCGATTGGTACTACCTTAATACGGTTGTCATTAGAGCGAGTTTTATAGTCTTGATATTGGTTGACCTGAATGTTGTAGAGGTTAACAACCAACAAGGACATCATGACTATGATGCCTGCAAACGCAACAAAAGCACGGCTAGTAAATAGTCGTGCTTCTGCTTTGTAATCACGGATTTGGCTACGTTTACGTAACATTAACGCTTATTCTCGATGATAAGGGTGGTTAGCAGTGATGCTCCAAGCTCGATACAAGCTTTCAGCCATGATAACGCGTACTAATGGGTGAGGGAGAGTAAGCGCAGACAGAGACCAACTTTGGTCTGCGGCCGCTTTACATGCAGGTGCTAATCCTTCAGGCCCGCCAATCAGGATAGAAACATCACGTCCATCCAACTTCCAGCTTTCCAATTGCTCAGCAAGTTGTGGTGTGTCCCATTTTCTTCCTGGGATATCTAGAGTCACAATTCGGTTGCCTTTTGGCACCGCAGCCAACATGGCTTCGCCTTCTTTCTGAAGAATACGAGCGATATCAGCGTTCTTACCACGCTTACCTGCCGTGATTTCAACGAGTTCTAAAGGCATGTCGTGAGGGAAGCGGCGTTTATATTCGTTAAACCCTTCTTCAACCCACTTTGGCATTTTCGTGCCAACCGCGATTAACTGGATCTTCAACGTTTAGCCCCAAAGTTTTTCTAGTTGGTACAGTTCACGATGCTCTTCTTGCATAACGTGAAGCATGCTTGTACCCATATCTAGTACAACCCATTCGCCTTCTTGCTGGCCGTCCATACCAAGTGGTTCAAGACCGGCTTTCTTTACTTCGTCAGCAACATGCTGAGCAATTGAAGCTACGTGGCGCTTAGAAGTACCAGTACAAACGATCATGTAATCCGTCACACTTGATTTGCCTTCTACATCGATGGTCACAATAGATTCTGCTTTCATGTCGTCAGCTTTGTCTGCAAGAAAGTCTTTTAGTTCTTCACGTAACAC
Source organism: Vibrio sp. 10N.261.52.A1 (assembly GCF_002876325.1). Taxonomy (NCBI): domain Bacteria; kingdom Pseudomonadati; phylum Pseudomonadota; class Gammaproteobacteria; order Vibrionales; family Vibrionaceae; genus Vibrio; species Vibrio sp. 10N.261.52.A1. The sequence goes on along the minus strand of NZ_MCYD01000759.1, from coordinate 13,940 downwards.
TGGGTGTTCCTTAAATCTGAATTTGGTTCTACTAAGATCATAACACGCTTTTATGCGTGAGATGGTATTGAAGCTGAAGGGATACAAAACTCAACGCTCAACTGATGGATTAGTGGCCAAGGCGACTGCTCATACTGCGTTTTTGTTATCAATTCTGCTTGGGTCAGCAACGCAAACAGTGAGTGTAATTGAGAAATTGAAACTCTTGTTAGCGCGGCGTTATAAAGCGGCTTTTTCGATTGCCAGATACGATGTCTTTCGAAAACCTGACCGATCGGCATGAGTTTCATTTGTTGTTGCATTTGTAGTAGCAACGCAAGCTCTCTTTGCACGCTTCGCAGCAGAATAACTGGTTCGACACCCTCAGCTTCGAGTTGTCTTAGGATTCTCTGTGCTCGATTCCCTTTCCCTGCCAATAGGGCATCACTCCAATGGAATGGAGTGAAGTGGTTGTGTCGGCTCAGTGACTCTTCTAAGCGTACTAAGGTTAGCTTTCCATCTGGATACTGAAGCGCCAGCTTTTCGAGGCTTTGTGTGAGTGCAAACAGATTGCCTTCATGCCACTGCGCCAGCATTTGAATAGCTTCAGGGTCTGGTGATAACCCGACTTGACGACAGCGTGCTTGAACAAACTGAGGCAGCCTGCTGACATCAGGTGTCAGGCAACTTACCCAATGTCCCTGGCTAGAGAGCGATTTAAACCACTTAGCGTTTTCTTGGGCTTTTGTCAGTTTGGTGCCAACAAGAATTAGCAAGATATCGCTGTGGATATGCTCAGAGATAGCCAACAGTTCTTTGGCTATTGCGGCATTCACGCCTGACTCTGGTAGTTCAAGCTCAATGATTTGACGGCTAGAAAACAGGCTTAGCGCTTGAGTACAGTCATAGACTTGGTTCCAGTCCATACTATTATCAATCGCAAAGCGGTGACGTTCCTCGAAACCTTGTTGTTTAGCCGCTTTTTGAATCGCTTCTCGGCTTTCTTGCAATAGCAGTGGTTCATTACCAAAGATCAGGTAAACGTTGCTCAGCTGTTTAGCAAGTTGTTCTGGTAAGCGGTCAGCAAAAATACGCATCAAATCAACCTATTATTGAGCAGATTCGCTGAGCTCTGGTTGCTGTTCTGTGCTTGGTTCGATTTCAACGTCGTCAATCTCAACATTCTTGATGTTGTATTGCTTTTCAAGCTCTTTAACTTGCACAGTTTCTAAAGACTCTAGATTCATGCTACCAGCGGCAATGTTGGCTTTTAGGCGAGCCATCTGACGAAGGATTTGGCTAGTTGCTAGCTTGCGCATTTCATCTTCGATCATGTCGCGTTCAACCGATTTTGCAAGAGCCGTTAACGGGTTATCGAGGTAACTGCGGGTAACACTCGTTGAGAAGGTTTTAGCACCGAGATCTGGAATCGTTACGCGGTATGAAGCGCGGAACGTAAGTTCTTTCTCAGCAGCACGAGTATTTTGGTATAGCGATAAAGTACGCTCACTAACACTCTCGCTAATGATATGCAGGTTAGGGGTATTTTCTGCTGGTGGCACAATTTCTACATCATTCATACGCAGTTGGCCTTTCATCATACGTGTAAACGTACTGTATTGGTCGTAACTGGTTACCGAAATCTTGTTGAGTTTTTCTGGTACCGAGTAGTCACCACGCAGGTGAAAACCACAGGCACTAAGTAGGCTTACGGTTAGAACAACAATAGTAACTTTCAATGAAGATAGTGAAATCAGGCGCATTATTTGATGGCTCTCATGAAGGTAGAATACTTATTTAAAGGCTTTAGTTTGTTGGCGTGAGGTTAGTCACTGAAAGTAAAGCGTTTAAATAAGTAGACAGGGCAATGTCATTACCCTGTCTAGAGACTGCCAAAAACGAATTAAGTTCGCTTTAGTCTACAAAGATTAGTTAGCAACGATGTTTAGAAGCTTACCAGGTACGAAGATAACTTTACGGATCGTTAAGCCATCTAGGAACTTCTTCGCGTTCTCATCGTTCAGACCAAGCTCACGAACCTGCTCTTCTGTTGCATCAGCTGCCACAGTTAGCTTCGCACGCAGCTTACCGTTGATCATAACAACGATAGTCTTCTCGTCTTCAACTAGTGCTTTTTCGTCAAATGTTGGCCATGTTGCAGAGTCAACGTCTGATTCACCAAGAGCAATCCACATTTCGTAAGAGATGTGAGGAGTCATTGGGTAAAGCATGCGAACCACTGCTTTCAGTGCTTCGTCAAGGATTGCACGATCTTGTGCAGATTCTTGAGGTGCTTTCGCCAGTTTGTTCATCAGTTCCATGATCGCAGCGATCGCCGTGTTGAACGTTTGACGACGGCCGATATCGTCCGTTACTTTCGAGATAGTCTTGTGAACATCACGACGAAGCGCTTTTTGGTCACCAGAAAGTGCTGCAACGTCAACAGATTCAGCTGCACCCTTAGAAGAGTGAGCGTGAACCAGTTTCCATACACGCTTAAGGAAACGGTTTGCACCTTCAACACCAGACTCTTGCCACTCAAGTGTCATATCTGCAGGAGAAGCGAACATCATGAATAGACGTACTGTGTCAGCACCGTACTTGTCTACCATCTCTTGTGGGTCGATACCGTTGTTTTTCGACTTAGACATCTTGATCATGCCTGAGTGAGCAACGTCACGGCCTTGGTTGTCTTTCGCAGACGTGATGCGGCCTTTACCGTCACGCTCTACAGCAACGTCAGTAGGTGCAACCCACTCTTTAGTGCCTTTCTCGTTTTCGTGGTAGAACGCATCTGCTAGTACCATGCCTTGACATAGTAGTTGCTTGAATGGTTCGTCAGACGTTACGTAACCAGCGTCACGTAGCAATTTGTGGAAGAAACGAGAGTACAGTAGGTGCATACAAGCGTGCTCGATACCCCCGATGTACTGGTCTACTGGTAGCCAGTAGTTCGCTTTTTCTGGATCTAGGATATCGTCAGCTTGTGGTGAACAGTAACGAGCGTAGTACCAAGAAGACTCCATAAACGTATCGAACGTGTCTGTTTCACGTAGAGCAGGTTCGCCGTTGAATGTTGTTTCTGCCCAAGACTTGTCAGCCTTGATTGGGCTAGTAACACCATCCATTACCACATCTTCAGGAAGAATCACAGGTAGCTGGTCTGCTGGTACTGGGTGAACTTCACCGTTTTCAGTGGTTACCATTGGGATTGGAGCACCCCAGTAACGCTGACGAGATACACCCCAGTCACGTAGACGGAAGTTTACTGTCTTCTTACCTTTGCCTTCAGCTTCAAGCTTCGCAGCAATTGCATCGAATGCTTCTTGGAACGCAAGACCATCGAATTCACCAGAGTCGAACAGTACACCTTTTTCAGTGTAAGCCGCTTCAGACACGTCTAGTTCAGAACCATCTTCAGGTTTGATTACTGGGATGATATCGATGTCGTACTTAGTTGCGAACTCGTAGTCACGTTGATCGTGAGCAGGAACCGCCATTACCGCACCTGTGCCGTAATCCATAAGAACGAAGTTAGCTACGTAAACAGGAACAACACGACCGTTAAGAGGGTGGATAGCCGTTAGGCCAGTATCCATACCTTTCTTTTCCATCGTTGCCAGTTCAGCCTCAGCAACTTTAGTGTTACGACACTCTTCAACGAATGCAGCAAGCTCTGGGTTGTTTTTCGATGCTTTCTCTGCAAGAGGGTGACCTGCAGCGATACCAACGTAAGAAACACCCATTAGTGTATCTGGACGAGTTGTGTACACTTCTAGTGGTGCTTCTTCACCGTTAACAGCGAAAGATAGCTCAACACCTTCAGAGCGACCGATCCAGTTGCGCTGCATGGTCTTAACCATTTCAGGCCAACCTTCAAGGTTGTCTAGATCGTCTAGTAGCTCTTGAGCATACTCAGTGATTTTAATAAACCACTGTGGAATTTTCTTTTGTTCTACTGGAGTATCACAACGCCAGCAGCAACCGTCTTCCACTTGCTCGTTTGCCAGTACGGTTTGGTCGTTTGGACACCAGTTCACAGAAGACGTCTTCTTGTAAACTAGGCCTTTTTCGTAAAGCTTAGTGAAGAACTCTTGTTCCCAACGGTAGTACTCTGGAGTACATGTTGCGAATTCACGGTTCCAGTCGTAACCAAAGCCTAGAAGCTTAAGCTGGTTCTTCATGTACTCAATGTTTTCGTAAGTCCATGGTGCAGGTGCTGTATTGTTTTTAACAGCTGCGTTTTCTGCTGGTAGGCCGAATGCATCCCAACCAATTGGCTGCATTACGTTTTTGCCTTGTAGACGTTGGAAACGAGATACCACATCACCGATGGTGTAGTTACGCACGTGCCCCATGTGCAGTCGGCCACTTGGGTACGGGAACATAGAAAGACAGTAGAATTTTTCTTTGTTTGGGTCTTCACTTACAACGAAAGTTTCGCTGTTATCCCAGTGTTGTTGAACCTTTTGTTCAATCTCTTGCGGGTTATATTGTTCTTGCATCGATGGTATCCGGTTATCTTGGAATTTGTGAGTTCGGTTAGAACAGAATCTTACAGATCGTCATAGAATACCTAAAGGAGCTTAGTACAACAATAGTTATACCCTTCATACTTGCAGTTGCTGACTCGTAGATGGCGTAATTTTCACTGAATTTCGCAGGGCAACTATACTTAAGAGTATGAATTGCATTTGTTTGTAAGCGAGAGTGCATAGCAGCGCTTCGTTTACTCACTATAACGTTGGTTATCTTAAGGAGGTTGTTATGCCGAAGAAAAAAGCACTCTATGAAGAAGTGGTTGAAGAGGTTATCGAAACGCTGAAGCATAGTCCTGAAGAGCTTAACAACAAAATCGAAACATCAGGCAAATATGCGAAAGCCGCCAATGACATGACCAAAGATGAGCTGTCGCTGATCTCGGCCTACGTGAAGTCAGACTTGAAAGAGTTTGCTGAGAGCTACGAAGAGAGCAAAAGCGGTCCATTTTATCTGATGATTGCAGATTCTATTTGGCAGGGGCTTCTAGATATTACCGATCGCACCAAAGTCGAGTGGGTCGAGCTATTCCAAGATTTAGAGCACCAAGGCTTATATCAAGCTGGCGAAGTGATTGGCTTGGGTACACTTGTCTGTGATGAGTGTGGTCATCAAACTGAATATAACCATCCAACGACCATCATTCCATGTATCAAGTGCGGCTCGAAAGGGTTTAATCGCAAAGCATTAAAGCCGTAAATCTCCCCATATACGGCATAAACACAAAGGGTTGACCAAACGGCCAACCCTTCAAGTTATTTCATGTCGAATCTAGTTCTTTGGTTTTCTCACAACCCAGCCAATTACCAAGCTTAGTAGCACCCAAATATACAATGGCCAAGTACCGACCACGCGGTAAGGCGTTTGGCCATCTGTTGAAACAAGCTCAGCTTTTAGTACTGCCGTTTCAAACTGAGGTATTTGCTTGATGATATTGCCTTTGTAGTCCGTCACGGCTGTCACGCCGTTGTTGGTCGAGCGAATAAGTGGCTTACCAAGCTCTAGGGCACGCATTTGAGCGATTTCCATGTGTTGTAGTGGACCAATTGAACGGCCAAACCACGCATCGTTAGAGAGCGTCAGAATAAAGTCCGTATCGTCTGTCACATTCTGTCTTACTTGATCATTAAAGATGATCTCATAACACAGAGCTGGCGCTAGATGACGACCGTTAGCAACAATGTTTGGCTGGATGAAATCGCCACGACTGAACGATGACATTGGCAAGTTAAAGAACGGTGCTAATGGACGCAATATATCTTCAAAGGGTACAAACTCACCAAATGGTAATAGGTGATGTTTGTGGTAGCGCTCGTCTGGGTCATAGCTGTATTCACCATATGGGTTAACACCAAGAGAAAGAATACTGTTGTAGTATTTCTTATCTTCAGACTGGTTCAGTACACCTGTGATGATGGAACTGTTGTTCATCTTAGCTGCGCTATCTAAGTTACGTAGGAAAGACGGTATCTCGACTTCAAAAGCAGGGATCGCGGCCTCTGGCCAGATGATGATATCTGCATCCCAGTTTTCCCTGCTTAGGTCAGTGTATTTCATCATAGTCGGCCAGCGGTGACTTGGCAGCCATTTGCTGTCCTGGTCGACATTACCTTGAATCAACACCACTGAGGTGGTTTTTTCAGGATTCGGTGTTACCCAATCGATGTTGCGAATACCAAAGCCAGTACTAAATACGACTGCAGGAATAACAACGATGCTCCAGGCTCTGTTTATAACCGCATAAGCAAACGCTGATGCTGAAACGATAATGGCAAGAGTCACTAGCTCGACACCACCAATTGGTGCGAAAGAGCCTAACGGAGAGTCGATTTGGCTATAGCCCAACCACAGCCATGGGAAGCCTGTCATTACCCAGCCGCGTAGCCAATCACTGATTAACCATAATGCCGGAGCGGCTAAGAAGAATCGGCTTAAATTATTAGCAGGGAAGAACTTGTTCAAACTCCAAGTAAATAGCCCTGAATAAACAGCTAGGTAGCCAACAAGCAGTGCCATCAAAAATAGGTTGGCTGCTAGTGGCATACCGCCAAAGCCGTCAATACTGACGTATACCCAGCTGATTCCTGTAGTGAACTGACCTAGGCCCCATGCATAACCAATCCAAAGTGCACTCTTAGGTGAACGATTGTGGATCAGTAGCAGTAATAAAGCTGGGCTGAGAATGGCAAGAGGCCATATTGAGTATGGAGCGAATGAGAGGGTGGTTATAGCGCCAACAAAAACGGCCGCAAGCGGCCGTAATAGGCGATGAATAAAAGTATTAGTCATCTAATTTCTGTCATCTCTTTAGAGAGAAGTGGTTATTCTTCGATAGTCGGAAGAGGTTGCTCGTCAGGAATGGTTACCTGTAGCTGAATCACGCGACGATTATCTGCTGATGTTATTTTGAAATGGTAGTTTTCGATTTCTACAATTTCGCCACGAACTGGCAGATGACCGAGTGCTGTCATAACCATGCCGCCTACTGTATCCACTTCATCATCACTGAAAGCAGTATCAAACGTGTTGTTGAACTCTTCAATGGTGGTTAAAGCTTTAACAGAGAAGGTATGCTTGCTCAGCTTACGGATATCTAACTCTTCTTCATCGTCGAACTCGTCTTCAATTTCACCAACGATTTCTTCGAGGATATCTTCAATGGTTACTAGGCCAGAGACACCGCCAAACTCATCAACAACGATAGACATGTGGTAACGCTCTTCACGGAACTCCTTGAGTAGGCGATCAACACGCTTACTTTCAGGAACAACAACCGCAGGGCGAATCACTTGTTCGATATCAAATGGGGCACTGTCTGAACCCAAGTACTTAAGTAGGTCCTTCGCTAATAGAATGCCTTCAACATGGTCTTTATCTTCACTGATCACTGGGTAGCGAGAGTGTTGAGCATCAGTAATCAACGCAATCAATGTATCTAAATCATCGGTGCGTTCTACTGTAACCATTTGAGAGCGAGGTAGCATGATGTCGCGTACTCGCATCTCTGAAATCTCCATAACACCTTCGAGCATGTCGCGAGTGTCGTGGTCAATTAGGTCATTAATTTCTGAGTCGCGGATTACGTCTACGAGCTCTTGGCGGTCTTTTACCTCGCCTTGAAATAGTTGGCCTAGGCGTTCAAAGAAGGACTTTCTACTCGGACCTTCAGATTTTTTACTTCCCTCAGAAGTGGGGGGGTTACCTTCGTTCATGATTTCTCAAAAAATAACGCTATCAGAAGTGTGATAGCACACATCACAACTCAGATTCCTGAACATTACAGGTTCGATGAGTTATTGTTTCTCTGCAATCTATGTCACTAGAATCGATTTACTTTTCTAGAATATATGGGTCTTCAAACCCCATAGCTTGCATGATTTCTGTCTCGAGTGACTCCATCTCTTCAGCTTCATCATCTTCGATATGATCATAACCTAGCAGATGCAGACTGCCATGTACAACCATATGAGCCCAGTGTGCTAGCAGAGGCTTATTTTGCTCTTCTGCTTCTTTTTCGACAACTTGGCGACAGATAATGAGGTCACCTAGAAGATCTAACTCGATCCCAGGAGGAGCCTCGAATGGGAAAGATAGCACGTTAGTTGGCTTATCTTTACCACGATATTCATGATTTAGCTGATGGCTTTCTTCTGTATCTACGATACGGATAGTAAGCTCAGCGCTCTTTTGAAACTGAGGTATGGTCTTGTCCAACCAAAGCTGAATGTCCTGCTCTGTTGGAAGACCTTGCTCATTTTCGACCGCTAATTGTAGGTCTAGTTCAATAGACATCTATTTATCACCTTGTTCTGCAATCACAGAACTATTTTGTGTTGCTAATTGTGTCGTAACCGCTTGCTGAGTCTCAAGAAGTTTCGCTTCGCGCTCTTCACGTTTACGTTTCTCAAACTCTTTACGCTCTTTCTGGTCTTTCGCTTCCCATTTCTCGTAAGCGTTAACAATACGCGCAACCACAGGGTGGCGGACTACGTCTTCCGACATAAAGAAGTTGAAGCTGATGTCATCGACTTCACTTAGAACTTCGGTCGCATGACGCAAGCCAGATTTTGCACCACGAGGTAAATCGATTTGAGTGATATCACCTGTGATTACCGCACGAGAGTTGAAGCCAATACGAGTCAGGAACATTTTCATCTGTTCAACAGTCGTGTTCTGGCTCTCATCAAGAATGATGAAGGCATCGTTCAGTGTACGACCACGCATGTACGCAAGAGGTGCAACCTCAATCACGTTACGCTCAATCAGCTTCTCAACACGTTCAAAGCCCAGCATTTCAAAAAGTGCATCGTAAAGTGGACGTAAATATGGGTCTACTTTTTGGCTTAAGTCACCAGGCAGGAAACCTAACTTTTCACCCGCTTCAACCGCAGGGCGCGTTAATAGAATGCGACGAATCTCTTGGCGCTCTAATGCGTCTACTGCAGCAGCGACAGCTAAATACGTTTTACCCGTACCAGCAGGACCGATACCAAAGGTGATGTCATGCGTCACCATATTCATTAGGTATTGCGCTTGGTTTGGTGTACGCGGCTTAATCACGCCTTTTTTGGTCTTAATGAATACTTCTTTGCCGTGTTCAATATCAGACTCTACATTCTGTTCTAAAACACCAGACTCTTTGATAGCCAAGTGAATTTGTTCTGGCTCGATGTCTGGAATCGTGCCTTTGACCGGAGCAGATTCAACATACAGGCGCTTAATAATATCGAGTGCAGCAGCAGCCGTATGAGGCTTACCAACAATAGTGAAGAAGTTGCTGCGGTAGTTAATCTCGACACCTAAACGGCGCTCAAGGTGTTTGATGTTGTCATCGAATGGGCCACAAAGGCTTGCAAGGCGATGGTTATCTGCGGGTTCTAGATTGATTTCTAGGGTAACGATTTTATTGCTCAAATTAGCCTCTCATTTTGTGCCACCCACTCTTTCCAGTAAACAAAGAGCAAGAAGCCCGATTGGGACCGGGCTTCTAGTGGCGATTTCCCTATTTCTAAGATGGTCACTTAGTTAGGTAATTTCAAGCTTTGTTGGTCAGCTTTTTGCTGAACCTAGATGTTTTGCTTATGGCGTAAATGTTGCCACACCCAGCTCATCTTCACGTTTTGTGTTAGCCATCATCTGTGTTGGAGAGATGATGCTACGTAGGTCCATATCCTTCTCTGTACGAACCAACTCACCACGTAGAGAGTTTGCGAATACGTCAGTGATCTTCACATCAACAAATTGACCGATTAGATCCGCGTTACCTTCGAAGTTAACAACACGGTTGTTCTCTGTACGTGCGCGAAGTTCCATCAGGTTCTTCTTCGATGGACCTTCAACCAGTACACGTTGCTCAGTACCAAGCATTAAGCGAGAGTAGCGCATTGCTTGTGAGTTTACGGTTTGTTGTAGTTCGTATAGGCGATCTTTCTTCTCTTGCTCAGGCACGTCACATGGGTAGTCTGCAGCAGGTGTACCCGGACGAGGAGAGAAGATAAAGCTGAAGCTCATATCGAAATCAACGTCTTTGATCAGTTTCATCGTGTCTTGGAAATCTTGGTTAGATTCACCAGGGAAACCAACGATAAAGTCAGAACTGATTTGAATGTCAGGACGCGCTTTACGAAGCTTACGAATAATCGACTTGTACTCGATAGCCGTATGAGGACGTTTCATCATCGTAAGGATACGGTCACTACCACTCTGTACTGGTAGGTGAAGGAAGCTCACAAGCTCAGGTGTATCCTCGTATACTGCGATGATGTCATCACCGAACTCAAGCGGGTGGCTTGTGGTGAAACGAATACGGTCGATACCATCGATAGAAGCCACAAGACGAAGCAGCTCTGCAAATGTGCAGATATCACCTTCGTGAGTTGGACCACGGTATGCGTTTACGTTTTGACCTAGCAGGTTAACTTCACGTACACCTTGTTCTGCAAGTTGAGCAACTTCGAACAGTACATCATCCATTGGACGGCTAACTTCTTCACCACGAGTGTAAGGTACCACGCAGTAAGTACAGTACTTAGAACAGCCTTCCATGATCGAAACGAATGCAGTTGCACCTTCAGCACGAGGCTCAGGTAGGCTATCGAACTTTTCGATCTCAGGGAAAGAGATGTCCATCACTGGCGCTTCGTTTGATAGAGAAGATTTGATCATCTCTGGAAGACGGTGCAGTGTTTGAGGGCCAAAGATAACGTCTACGTATGGTGCACGTTGACGAATGTGGTCGCCTTCTTGAGTCGCTACACAGCCACCCACACCGATTACCACGCCTTCTTTTTTATCTTTTAGCGTTTTCCAACGACCAAGCTGGTGGAATACTTTTTCTTGCGCTTTTTCACGGATAGAACAAGTATTCAGTAGTAGTACATCTGCTTCCTCAGGTACTTCAGTTAGCTCATAGCCATTTGCGGCATTTAGCAGGTCAGCCATTTTTGATGAATCGTATTCGTTCATCTGACAGCCCCAAGTTTTAATTAGCAGTTTCTTACTCATTTTTTGTTCGCTCGATCGTTAGTTTAATTTAAGGGAGCAAATCGCCCGGTATCTATCCGCGAGAGTCGATGGCCATAATTAGGTATTCATTTTATGGCTCACCCTAGCGGCAAGAGGCGTATTGTACTGGTTTCAAAACCGACTGACTAGTAGTCTGATAAAATCTCTTCGGAAGTGGTTTTTATTCTCGTTAACACTAGATGTAGCAAGGGGTAACCCATTTTTCAAATAAGGTTTTTGGTTACAAGTTCGTTGTGAAAACGTACAATTAAAAACAGTCAAAGAATCAAACTGATAAGTACAAAATATGAACAGTTACGATATTGTGGTCGTCGGCGGCGGCATGGTTGGTGCGGCAACAGCGATTGGTTTTGCTAAGCAAGGAATGCAGGTTGCTGTGATCGAAGGTTTTGCGCCCCAAGCATTTGATGAGTCGCAAGCTATGGACATTCGAGTATCAGCGATTTCTCAAGCGTCAGTCGATTTACTTGACGATCTTGGCGCATGGCAGAACATTGCTGCAATGCGAGTTTGCTCATACAAGCGCCTAGAAACGTGGGAACACCCAGAATGTCGTACTCGATTTGATGCAGCGTCACTTGATTTGCCTCGTTTAGGCTACATTGTTGAAAACCGACTTATCCAATTGGGCTTATGGTCTCAGTTCGATGCTTATGACAACTTAGACCTGCTGTGTCCTGAAAAGTTGGACTCTATCGAATTTGGCGAAACTAATACTGTTAAGCTTCAATCTGGTATCGAGTTGTCAGCGAAGTGGGTGGTTGGTGCCGATGGTGCGAATTCTGCAGTTAGACAGCAAGCGGGCATTGGTATCACTGCTTGGGACTACCGTCAGCACTGCATGCTGATCAATGTAGAAACCGAGCTCCCTCAGCAAGATATTACTTGGCAACAGTTTTTACCTAGCGGGCCGCGTTCATTCCTCCCTTTGTGCTCTTTTAATTCAGGAGACCAGGAAGTTGGGCAGGGCTCTTTAGTTTGGTACGACTCGCCATCTCGCATTAAGCAACTGTCGGCAATGAGCCCAGACAAGCTTCGCAATGAAGTACTTGCTAACTTTCCTGCTGAGCTAGGAGGCATCAAAGTACTCAACTCTGGTTCTTTCCCTTTAACTCGACGTCATGCGCAATCTTATTTTAAGAACAACTGCATTCTGGTTGGAGACTCGGCACACACGATTAACCCATTAGCAGGGCAGGGGGTGAATTTAGGTTTCAAAGATGTTGCAGCTCTATTGGATGTAACCAAAGAAAAAGGCGAGCTGAATCATTCTGTAGTAAGATGCTATGAGGTGATGAGAAGAGGTGACAACCTAGTGATGCAAAGCGGTATGGATTTCTTCTATAAGACGTTCAGTAATGATATTGGTCCACTTAAGTTTGTGCGTAATGCTGCACTCAAGCTAGCAGAGAACTCAGGGCCGATTAAAACTCAAGTTTTGAAGTATGCTCTGGGCCTTTAATTGAGTATTACAGACACTTTATAAAGAGAAGGAGAGCGAATGCTCTCCTTTTTTGTATTCTATGATGTCTATCGCTGCTGTGTCACACAAACTGGCGCATCTAGCTCTAATGAGTAGCCCGTGTAAACCAGAGAGCCGTCTTCTGTATTTCGCTTGAATGACGTGATGTTGCTAGTGTGCTGGTTTGCGGCGATAAGCCATTCACCGTCATGAGTAATATGAAAATCACGAGGGAAGTTGCCTTCAGAACTATAGCTATCAATAAAAATAGGCATTTTCGTTGTTGGCTCGACTCTGAAGCAACTGATCATCGATTGATGTCGACAAGAGACATAGAGAAATTGCTCATCCGGCGATAGTTTTATTGCAGCCGTTGCTTCTCCTTTTTCCATATTTGGCAGCGCGTCGATCTCTTCGACAATACTCCATTTCCCAAGAGTTTTCTCCATCATCAGTATCGTTTCAGAGAGTTCACAGATTACATAGGCTTTATTTTCGTCTTTGTTGAAGACGAGATGACGAGGTCCATTGCCCGCAGGGACTTTAATGGATTGCATTGGTTCGTCTAGAAACTCTTCCTGTTCTTCATCAAAGCAATAGAAATTGATTCGATCAGCGCCAAGGTCGACGGTGACAAATTGTGGTGAGTTTTGTAAGAACAGACATTGATGAGCATGTGGAGCGGTCTGACGCTCTTTGTTTGGTCCTGACCCCACCATAGCTATTGTTTTAAGTCGTTTATCGATATTGCCATTGATACTTAAACTAAAAATATCGAATGAACCTGATGAGTATTGAGAAGTAATTGCAAACTTATGGCTAGGATCTATGGTGATATGACAAGGATGATCGCCGGAGATAGCACCTGAGTTACTAGCGGTCTTTGAGCTAGCATTAGCGATATGAATCAACTGTGGCTGTTTGGGTTGCTCAACTTCAGACGCGGTATAGATACCAAGCTCGGTCGCGACGACAAAAGATGGGTTAGTACACTCTGTAATGAGTTCCAAAGGTAATAGTTGACCGTTTTCCAAGTCTAACTGAGCCTGATACACGCCTTGGCTTTTACTGGGAGTGTCTGTGTAGCAACCGATCGTTAAAGTGAGATTTTTCATAAGGCGTCATACTCAATTAGAAAGTGGAGTAGGCATTGTCTTATAAAAAAGTCATGAAGTGATTAAATGGGGAGAAATACTTGGTGACGGAGTTATCAGATTTACATATTCCAGATAAAATAAAACCCAGCTAAAAAGCTGGGTTCTATTTAATGATGGTGCGGTCGGAGAGACTTGAACTCTCACACCTCTCGGCGCCAGAACCTAAATCTGGTGCGTCTACCAATTCCGCCACGACCGCAGCAAATCTTTGTAGTCATACTGAGTATTGGTGACTCAATAAAACGTTGTGCTCATTGCTATTGCAAGGAGTTATAAAT
>NZ_MCYD01000758.1:4134-4801 GCF_002876325.1 Vibrio sp. 10N.261.52.A1 | reverse complement strand
ATGGTACTTATGCCTTTGTCCTCTTGGACAAACCGATAACTGATTATCAGGTATCGGTGCTGGGATATGATCTGATATTAACCGGTAGTAAGCAGGTAGTTAATATCAAGGATTATTATCGAAATGTTGACATGGCGACATTCCGTACCCCTGACGGGCGTTCTCACGACACTATTTTGCCGAAAGGCGTAAAACGCTACGAGGCGCTTAGCGCGGCTGATGTATGGAAAAAAGATATTGTGCGCTATCTCAATGCCGGTGTTCAAGAAGCTAACGCCAGTCAAGTGGATGATCTTGTCAAAGAGGGCTACCACAAGGAGTTCTGGAAGAACGGCAGCGGCGGCTACCAGCCACCAGAGGGCGTTTTTTCCTATTTTACGACGGTTACCAAAGATGCATCGCAGGAATACACGCTACTGGAACAGCGTGATGCATACAGTGGCGATGGCGTCTGTGTCTATATAGACGGAGAAGGCCGTGTGAAAGTTATCATGCAAAAGGCGGGCGAACGTCAACCTACTCGGATTGAAATCCCGTTGCAAAATGGCGGTCTATTTCGAGCCTTGAACAAGAAAGATCTGGTGGTGACGATGGCTCCTTCCTCTGGGTTTATTCGAGTCAAGAGCCGTATGCATGGCTATTTCGTCACCGTTGCAGAAGGAACCAT
>NZ_MCYD01000758.1:1006-3444 GCF_002876325.1 Vibrio sp. 10N.261.52.A1 | reverse complement strand
CCATAGAGGGGCTTGCAACAGCATACCGTGACGGCTTTGGTGGTGATCAACCGAGAACCTTTGAAGCCAGCAAAGGTGTCATGATGACGGGCGCCTTTGAACCGAACCAGGATGAATGGGACAAATGGGGATTTGTCGATGGTAAAATCCCAACGCTGAAGGAAATGCTGACAGCACACAGAAAACCGGCAGATGTAAAAACCGTTGAGGCAGTCCTATTTATTAAAAACCCGACTCTTTCTCGTCAGGTGATTCGGGATGTGGTGGCCAAGCAGGTTCACCTAAGCCCAACGGGAGTCGCTTATATCAACCGTTACCTAAATGTAGGTATCCAGTCACCTGATGTGATGAATGAAATGCTGGTTCTGCTGTTCTCTGGGACATCCAATAAAACGAATGCTTTCTTGGAGCGGCTGCTGCCTGACAATTTGGATGTGGTGGTTTTCAAGGCGCTGATGGAAGAAAAAGCGAGTGTACGTTTTATCATCGAATCCTTAGGTCATGGTGTAGACGTCATTACGGTACAGCTATTATTGACGCATGGCGTGAAGGGTGAAGAGATAGGCCAAGCACTGGCGGCAATGCACCAACACGCAGGGATAGGAAGTGAGGCACTGGCAAAAAATGTCTTGCGAGCTGTCGGTTACAAGGATGAGGGTGCCAGTAAAATTGCTGCCATTATGGCCGCGCTGGGCGACATAGGTTATCAGGAAGCAGACAGCTATTTGAAAGTCGGAGTGGAATCGCCAGCGTTAGTGCAGAAGTACCGTCAGGCGGGTGTAACAGCGGCTGAGATTGAGTCGGCAAACCGTGATCATGCCAAATATCGCTCGGGTAAACGTAGTGGCCTGATCAATGTTAGCGTGGGAGGCGCATTTAAGGATGAATATTATGTTTATGATCTTGAAGCGACAAGCGATCTCGATGGCGGCAAAATTAAACGAGGAAAAATCCTGACCACGGAAGATGGGATCAAAGCGTCGAATGCACTTAACACTGGTGTGAGCGGGATGAAGCGTAAGGTCGAGGTCACAGGCCGCGGGCGTTCGAACGAGGAAAACCTGATTGACGGATTTGAGAAAGGGAAGGAAGCTTTTGCTTGGGCACCAAGCTTAGATCCTAAGCAGAACCGCGCCATCATTGCTCCTTCTCGGGAGAGTGGGGGAATATTTGACCCGGATAGAAAATCGGTAAGAGGGCGTTTGTTGAATAATAAGCAGGATGATGGAGCAGACTGTTGGTATTTTGGGCTTCATAAGGAAACGCCACTCTCTGAGCTGACATTGGAAATAAACGAGAAGGCGAGTGATGACCTAGAGAATACAGTGTATGACTATGTGATTGAGGCATGGAATGGCAGCCAGTGGGTCGCCGTGTCAGACAGCTTCAAGTGGAACCATAAACAGAGCTTGAAGCAAACGGTAGCACTGACAGCGCAGGATAAGCGGTATGACCTATATCGAGCCAAAATCCATGGTGCATCGAATGGAAAATTTGGCAGCGTTTACAAAGATGTGAAACTAAACCCACCGGTTATGGTTCCGTCTGTTCACGGTGGAACCGTGGAGTTCACCATGAAAGACAAGCTCGTGCTGGACTCCCTGACGGTATTAACCGAAGGCGGGGAGGGGAGTGCCGTTACCTTCCGTATTCAAGCGCAGCAGCAAGATGGTAGCTGGATCAATGTCTCTAGTGATACCACTTGGTCACCGGGTTCATCGTCCCAGAAGAAAATATTCCAACTGGATACGAATGGAATACCGTACAACAAATACCGGATGCTAGGTGTGTCTGGCCATTTCACCGCCAAGCTATGGATGAACGAGGTGGAGTTTGAAACCCAGTCGGTCAAGTTAAGTGAATCCTTTCAAATTAACGTTGATCGTCAATGGCAAGGCAGCCATGCAGGGGAATCAATGACGGGAACCGCTGCCAGAGATGCATTTTTTAGCAATGGAGGGGATGATACGTTAACCGGAAATGGCGGGGCTGATGTCTATGTATTTGCAAAGAATGACATTGGTATTACCAACATAAACAACTACGACGATAACCGAAATGCAGCTGAGGATATCATCTATTTCAAAGACTTTGCATTTGATGAAACTGAAGAAATTAAAGATGGAAAGCTTCTCCAGTCGCAGAATAAAGCTGCACAGCTGGCCCAATCGATATCGATGTTCGGGCATGATAAGGGCAGGGTTTCAGATATGAGTCGTTTAAATCCTTCTTCTACATTGCCTGTTACTGAGGTTATTGCGAAGAGTGGTCATCTTCTTGCTTAAAAAATAGAAATCGCGAAAATTAAAACGCCCTACCGATAATCAGGTGGGGCTTTTTGTTTTTTCGGAAACTTTGAGGCTAAGCAATTGACGATGAAAACAACTTTCCTGTTCGGAAGCGAAGCAAAAAAAGATTACGAGAAATTTGCATTGTGA
>NZ_MCYD01000758.1:0-194 GCF_002876325.1 Vibrio sp. 10N.261.52.A1 | reverse complement strand
GTAAGCGTCTGCGAACCGACTCATTGACTTTCTAATATCAACACAGATACCGCCAACTAAGGCGGTATCTGTCATTCTGAACGCTATTCGGGGAGGGTGGACTATTCCGTTTTTGGCATGTTCCAAGGTAGAAGATGACCATGGTCATCCTCACTCTTCAGTTTCGGGATTTCTCGTAGCACGTATTCGAGGTA
>NZ_MCYD01000757.1:0-1419 GCF_002876325.1 Vibrio sp. 10N.261.52.A1 | reverse complement strand
TACAATCGTGATGACCAAGCAAATTTGTAGAGAAGAGCCTTTATATGACAGAATCTCATAAATCATGAGAGGTATAATCTCTTATCTTTAGCAATTTACGGATATTAATCTAGAGTGATGACTTTATCGAAGTGGTCTAAGTAAGAACTGTCGTGTGTCACAACAACCAACTTAGTTTGTGGTTCTAAGAGACTAAAAATTATCTCCCACAAACCTTGGCCTGTTTCACTGTCTAAGCCTGTTGTTGGTTCATCCAGTAGTAACAATTCAGGGGAATGAATATAGGCTCTAAGAAAACACAGCCTACGCTTTTCACCGCCACTGAGGTTCTGACCGTTACCTTGTAGTTCGGAATCTAATGTTAACCTAGATGATAGTCCTACTTTGTCTAGCTGACTTGTCAACCAATCATTATCCATCTTTTTTCCAAGGGAAAGGTTTTCAAAAACACTTCCCGAGAAAACAAAATTGTTTTGCTCTAGGTAGTTAGAAGAGAGGTGAGATACGGGCGTTGGTGTTAATAAACCTGCAAGAGTATCGAGTAAGATTGTTTTACCTTGTCCACTTCTACCTATAACGGCAACGGTATTTATATTTGGTTTCGCCAACTCTTCTAGGACCTGATTCAATACTTGGCTAACTTCAGTTAGCTTCTCTTCGTGATCTAAGATCCCTTTTAAGGCTGAAAAATCTTCACGACTTTGGTCAAGTAACCTATATACATCTAATAACCCAGTAAAAGCCCTTGTTAAACTAGCAGATAAAAGCAGCGCAGTGACGAGCTGTCCAGCATCAGAGTGTTGTTCTGGAAACAAGTGGAATATGAACAAGGTGATAATGGAAAGCGATATTAAGCTGTGTGTCGCTATAGCGACACCATCAAATACACTCCTACTGACCGCAAGAGATACAGTTGCTTGTCTATAATTTTCAAAGAATGGGCCTAGACGTTTTTCAAAGAACCCTTCGACACGATTTGATTGAATCGTTCGTATACCAGAAAACACACCAACAATTTGATCGAGTATTTCATCCTCTGCCTCATTAACTCGACTGATGTGAGGGCGTCTTAGCCTAATAATTAGAGTTTTAATCATTGTGGCTATCATTAGGACAAAAACTACAAGAGTAAAGGTCAACCATCCACTAAATAAAATAATCGCGCAACCTAAGGCAAACAACTCAATGGCTAAAGGTAAACCTCGAGAGACGCTCAGGTTTATGAACTGTTCATAAGATCCTAGACCTCTTTCAAACTTACTGGCTAATGAACCAATCTCTAAGCGTTTAAAATGACTAAAGGGTTTTCGTATTAACTGACTAAATAATGTGCGTGATTTAGTTTCGACGTTGAGTTGTATCTCCTGTTCAAAAAAATATGTAAAAAAAGGAGATATAATAATAGTCACTAATGTAGAT
>NZ_MCYD01000756.1:0-9743 GCF_002876325.1 Vibrio sp. 10N.261.52.A1 | reverse complement strand
GTCTAGAAGACATCACTTCCGGTGATTTGTACATTGGCGACGAACGTATGAACATGGTATTCCAATCATACGCACTTTATCCAAACATGACGGTACGCGGCAATATCGCCTTCGGCTTGAAGATCCGTAAGATGCCTCAAGACGAGATCGATGCTGAAGTGAATCGCGTCGCTGAAATGTTGCAAATCGAACAACTGCTTGATCGTAAACCATCGCAGCTATCGGGTGGTCAGCGTCAGCGCGTAGCGATGGGACGAGCACTGGCGCGTCGTCCTAAGCTGTACTTGTTTGATGAGCCGCTTTCTAACTTGGATGCCAAGCTGCGTGTGGAAATGCGCCACCAGATTAAGCGCCTTCATCAAAAGCTCAACACTACGATTGTTTATGTAACCCATGACCAAATCGAGGCGATGACACTAGCAGACCGTATTGCGGTAATGAAAGATGGCGAATTGCAGCAGTTAGGCACACCGCAAGAGATCTACACTAAGCCAAGCAACATGTTTGTGGCAGGCTTTATGGGGTCACCATCGATGAACTTTATCAAGACCATGGTGGATCTCGACGAAGAGCAGAACCCGATCATCAAAGTTATTGGTACAGCGGATCAGGAACACCATATTCGTCTGCCACAAAGCATGCGTGAACAAGACGGCAAAGAAGTTGTGATTGGCCTGCGTCCAGAGCACATTACTGAGCAGCAAGGCGATGATCTGTCTGCAACCACTAAACTGGATTTGCAATTGGAAGTGCTAGAACCGACAGGGCCAGATACGATTGCGATGGTGAAGGTGAACGACCAAGAAGTGGCGTGTCGCTTATCACCGGAATTTGAAGTGTCGGTAGGGCAAATGGCGCCGCTGCATTTTGACCTGTCGAAAGCGGTATTCTTTGATGCACAGACTGAAGCAAGAATTGATTTCTAGTTTTTGAGTCAGTAGTCCAATGAGAGGCTAAGCTTAAACAAAGGCAGTATCACTAACTTATAATAAGTAACGTGATGCTGTCTTTTTTGTTGTTTTATTTCTTCGTGAAAACAGAGGGATAAACGAGATAATCAGATTAACTGAAATAATATCGCCAATTAGTCACGGTTAGCTCTATAAAGCGGACTGAGAACAGCGTAGGATCGTGCTACTTTAGACCCAATACTAGGTGCACTTTTGTGCATAGACAGAATAAAACATGAAACTAACAGCAAAACCCTCCGCTAGTAACGCTCTACTTATCTCAATTACGACACCTGATTTTAAAGGTGACGAAGCAAAAGAGTCTCTTGCTGAACTTGCTCGATTAGTGACAACCTTAGGGTTTAAAGTGGTCGGTACTCAGTCACAACACCACAGTTCAACCCAACGACAAAACGTATTGGGTGCCGGTAAGCTTGCAGAAATTGCTCACCTAACCGGTTACCAAGGTTCGATTCAAGAAGTGGAAGACGAAGACTTCATTGATGAGTCTTTTGATTTTCATGCTGGTATTGATGAACTCGATTTTGATGACCTGCCATCTGAAGAGGTGGAGTTTGGTACTGCTGATGTTGTGGTATTTGACTGTGATTTGAGCCCATCTCAACTACGCAATGTTGAGGCTCACTTAGGTGTCGAAGTGTTTGACCGCACCGGTATCATCATCGAAATTTTCAGTCGCCACGCTCGCACTCGTACCGCACGTCTGCAAGTAGAAATTGCTCGTCTAAATTACTTAGTACCTCGACTTCGTGAAACAGCCGACGGTGACAAAGAACGTCAAATGGGTCAGGGTGCTGGTGAAACCTCACTAGAGCTTGACCGTCGTAAAGTTCGAGACCAAATTGCTGCGCTTAAGCGTGAGCTGGTAAGTGTACAAGATGAAATGAAGAACCGACGCACACAGCGTTCGGAACTTTTCACTGTTGCTCTGGTTGGTTACACCAACGCGGGTAAATCTTCGATGATGCGTGCAATGACCGCAACCGAAGTGAGTGGTGAAGACAAGCTGTTCGCAACCCTAGATACCACGGTTCGTGCACTTCAGCCGATCACTCAGCCGCGTATTCTAGTCTCAGATACGGTTGGTTTTATCAAGAAGCTGCCACATGATCTGGTTGCTTCATTCCACTCAACGCTTGCAGAAGCACACGACGCGTCACTACTGCTTTATGTGGTTGATGCGTCTGACGTTTCATTCCGCGCGCAGCTTGATGTGGTACATGAAGTATTAGCGCAAGTGGGTGTTGAAGGCAGTGAAAAACTCTTGGTACTCAACAAGTGCGATAGATTGAGTGAAGAGCAGCAGCTTGCGTTGATGGACGAATTCCCTGATGCAATGCTGACCTCGACTCGTGACCCGATCGATATCACTAAACTGCACAAGTACATCGTGGGTGTGGCTGAGCAAGGAATGATCGAAGAAGAGATCACCATTCCTTATTCTGGGCAAGGCATCATCGGTGAGATCCGCTCTAATATGAGTGTGGTGAAGGAAGAGTACGACTACGAGTGCATTAAGCTGACAGTACGCTCAAGTGCTATTGATTTAGCAAGACTTAAAAAGCGTATGCAGAACTCGTAATCATCTGTTTAAGATAATATTTCAATATCCTATTGAGATAACCAACTCGAAAGAATCTCTATATAAGGCTGCCATTTTGTTTACCGAAGTGGTGGCCTTTATTTTTCCTCCTAACCTCTATTTGTCCTCTAAATCTCTATTTCATCATTGATAGTTTGGTCAACTCTCACCCATTTATAAATATTCTATGGGTCATTTCCCACCCATTAATATTATTGGCTGAGTTCCCTGATGAGCGGCTCGATATTACCAAGCCTTATGGTTAAAGGGTTGTTAATGATTTGTGTCAATGTGGCGCGCTAATTGCCTTAGTGAAATCACGCAGTTCCCATTGAAGGGCTGCTTTTTACTAAGGAGAATAATAATGTTTAAGCCTCTTACCCTGCTGTCTGTATCTGCTCTGGCACTCACCAGTTTTAATGCTGCTGCAAACTGTGACCCAGGTGAAATCGTGATTAAATTCAGTCATGTAACCAATACGGATAAGCACCCGAAAGGCATCGCTGCTTCTCTACTTGAAGAGCGAGTAAACACGGAAATGAATGGTAAAGCTTGTATGCAAGTTTTCCCTAACTCGACGCTTTACGATGATAACAAGGTACTGGAAGCCCTGTTAAATGGTGATGTTCAAATGGCGGCACCTTCGTTGTCTAAATTTGAGAAGTTTACTAAGAAATACCGCATTTTTGACCTTCCGTTCCTGTTTGAAGATGTAGAAGCCGTTGACCGTTTCCAAAACTCAGAATCTGGTGAAAAGCTGAAGAACGCAATGAAGCGTCGTGGTCTGCAAGGCTTGGCATTCTGGCACAATGGCATGAAGCAGATGTCTGCAAACAAACCGCTTATCAGCCCGGAAGATGCAGAAGGCTTGAAGTTCCGTGTTCAAGCGTCAGACGTATTGGTAGCTCAGTTTGAGCAGTTAGGTGCTAACCCTCAGAAAATGTCGTTTAAAGAAGTATACGGCGGCCTACAAACTAAGGTTATCGATGGTCAAGAGAACACTTGGTCAAACATCTACGGTAAGAAGTTCTTCGAAGTACAAGACGGCGTGACTGAAACCAATCACGGCATTTTGGATTACCTAGTCGTAACGTCAAACGACTTCTGGAAAGGCCTACCTGAAGATGTACGTACACAGCTTGGCACCATCGTCCAAGAAGTCTCTGAAACTCGTAACGCTGAATCTTCAAAAGTTAACCTAGCGAACAAAAATAACATCATCGAAGCTGGTGGTGAGGTTCGTACGTTGACGCCTGAACAGCGTCAAGCATGGGTAACAGCACTTCAACCAGTATGGAAGAAGTTTGAAAAAGACATCGGTTCAGATCTTATCGATGCAGCATTAGCTTCAAACCAATAACACCGCTATAGGGCGGCGGCTCCCTACCGCTGCCCTTTATTAAAACAATTATAAGCGGAGCATTTTATGGAACAGTCTCAAATGGAACAGTCTTTATTTTCCAAAGTCGGAAGAGTCACCGATTTAATTGAAGAGTCTTTAATAGCCTTCTTTCTGGGTGCAATGACCCTACTAACTTTTGCGAACGTGGTCTTTCGATACGCGTTCAATGACAACATTTTATGGGCATTGGAACTGACGGTATTCATGTTTGCATGGATGGTACTGGTTGGCGCTTCTTACGGCGTTAAAAAACACTTTCACATTGGTGTTGATGTCATCATCAACCTTGCCCCTGAAAAGCTACGCAAAGTGTACGCGTTAATTGCCGTCACTAGCTGTCTTGCCTTTTCAATCTTACTTCTCATCGGTTCATGGAATTATTGGTACCCATTCGCGACTGATCGCGCATGGTATGAAACCGATGATATCCCAATGCCAGAGATGCTGCAGTTCTTAGCTGACTGGCTGAATGAAGGTGAGCGATACGAGAAACTACCACGCTTTATCCCTTACATGGCGTTGCCGATTGGTATGGCATTACTAACGTTCCGATTCATTCAAGTTGCTTACCAAGTTGTGACGGGCAAACTCGACCGCATGATTGCAGGTCATGAAGCCGAAGAAGAGTTGGATGCGTTGAAAGCGGATGTACTTGCGGGTTCTGACGAAGACGCGACTGCAGTATTGGATTCGACTACGAACAACAAGACCAGCGCGTCGGGTACAAAGCCTAACGGTAAGGAAGACTAATCATGGCAATGTTATTTCTATTTTTGATGGTAATTGCTTTTATGTTGGTCGGTGTGCCAATTGCGATTTCCTTAGGTTTATCAAGCATCCTGTTTTTGTTGATGCATTCAGATGCGTCATTGGCATCGGTCGCACAAACTCTGTTTAACGCCTTTGCTGGCCACTACACATTGTTAGCGATTCCTTTCTTTATCTTGGCCTCGAGCTTTATGTCTACTGGTGGCGTAGCGAAACGAATTATCCGCTTTGCTATCGCGATGGTTGGCTGGTTCCGCGGTGGCTTGGCGATGGCGTCGGTTGTGGCATGTATGATGTTCGCAGCGTTGTCTGGCTCTTCACCTGCGACGGTAGTGGCGATCGGTAGTATCGTTATCGCAGGTATGATCAAAAACGGTTATTCGAAAGAGTTTGCTGCAGGGGTTATCTGTAATGCAGGCACTTTGGGTATTTTGATCCCGCCATCGATCGTAATGGTGGTATACGCGGCGGCAACCGATGTATCGGTAGGTCGTATGTTCCTTGGTGGCGTGATCCCGGGTTTGTTGGCTGGTGTGATGTTGATGATCGCTATCTACATTGCAGCACGTATTAAGAAGATTCCAGCGCAACCATTTGTGGGTTGGGGTGAGATGTTCGCAGCCGCTAAAGACGCAAGCTGGGGGTTGCTACTGATCGTCATCATTCTTGGTGGTATCTACGGTGGTATTTTTACCCCGACAGAAGCAGCAGCAGTAGCGGCGGTATATGCCTTTTTTATTGCCAACTTTATCTATAAAGACATGGGGCCGTTTGCGGATAAGAGCAACACCAAGCCAGCGCTGGTTAAAGTGTTCCAAACCTTCTTTCATAAAGACACCAAAGACACACTCTATGATGCGGGTAAGCTGACGATCATGCTGCTGTTTATCATTGCTAATGCTCTGATTTTGAAGCACGTGCTGACAGAAGAACGTATTCCTCAGATGATTACCGAATCTATGCTATCGGCGGGCTTAGGGCCGATCACCTTCTTGATTGTGGTGAACGTACTGCTCTTGATTGGTGGTCAGTTCATGGAGCCATCAGGCCTTCTGATCATCGTTGCTCCGCTAGTATTCCCAATTGCTATAGCACTCGGTATTGACCCAATTCACCTTGGTATCATGATGGTGGTGAACATGGAAATAGGGATGATAACACCGCCAGTGGGACTCAACTTGTTTGTAACTGCAGGGGTTGCCAAGATGTCGATGATGAATGTGGTCAAAGCGGCGCTGCCTTGGGTTGGCGTAATGTTCCTGTTCTTGATAATCGTAACTTACGTGCCTTGGGTATCGACATGGTTACCAACCACCCTGATGGGACCGGAAATAATCACTAAGTAGTTGTTTTAGCTTTTTATTAGAATGGAATTTAATTCATAAAAAAAGAGGAGGTCGTTAGACCTCCTCATCTATATGTCTTCCTCGCTTAACATGAGGATTGATCTGTTCGTATAGCGCTCTTTTTGCTTCTAATTCTGGCGTGTTTAAGTCGAGATGTTCATCGGTATAGTAAATGCCATCTATCTCGAAAGTATCGCTAATCGAAGGAACTCTAGTTTTCTCACCCATAGCCATATCCTTATTACATTTATTGCATAACGTCCTGTTATTGAATTAAGTATAGGTGATCTTGCTCGCAAATCTAATTTAGTTTGATTCTACCTTAAATGACTCTTTAGATAGCTGATGTTTTTGCATCTTATCGTAGAGGGTTTTTCTTGGTAGCTGCAGCCTTTCCATTGTCTCTTTGATACTACCGTTACATTCGATAAGCACTTGCTTTAACGTGTTTTTTTCAAATTCTGATACTAACTCGGCCAAAGACATTTCTTTGGCGGTTGTATTAGCGTTGTCTGATAGGTGAGAAAGCTTACCTAAAAGGACAAAACGTTCTGCAGTATTACGTAATTCACGCACATTTCCCGGCCAATCATGCGCTAAAAGGGCGTGTAATTCACTTTGTGGTAGAGCAGGGGCGGTTTTGCCATAGCGAGCGGCAGCGACCAACAAGAAATGATGGAACAGGGCAGGGATGTCTTCTTGTCTGCTTCTTAATGGTGGCAAATCTAAGGTCACAACGTTAAGTCGATAATAGAGATCCTGGCGGAAAGTGCCTTCTTCAGCAGCCTTCTTTAGGTCGACTTTAGTGGCCGCAATGACGCGGATATCCAGAGGTACCAAACCGTTTGAGCCCACCCTTTCGATAACGCGTTCTTGCAACACACGTAGTAGGCGTATCTGTGCTTGCATCGGCATAGATTCTATTTCATCCAAGAACAGGGTTCCGCCCTGAGCAAACTCAAACTTACCCACGCGTTTACTCTCTGCACCTGTGAATGCGCCTTTTTCATGACCGTAGAGCTCACTCTCAATTAGGTTTTCAGGAACGGCACCACAGTTTACAGCGACAAAGTTTTGTTCTCTGCGGCTGCTTTGCTCATGCAGGGAGCGCGCGACCAGCTCTTTACCTGTGCCTGTCTCTCCAAATAACAAGATATCGGCGTTGGTGTCAGCGACATGGGTAATCACAGAGCGAAGCTCAGTCATGGACTGAGTATCACCAATGATTCTTGGTCCAAGGGTTTTACTGGCTTTGAGTGAGCGTTTGAGTTCAAGGTTTTCCAAGGTCAGCTGGCGCTTTTCAATGGCGCGTTTGGTGGTCTCGATTAAGCGCTCATTGGCAAAAGGCTTCTCGATAAAATCGTAGGCGCCGTCTTGAATCGCTTGCACTGCCATCGAGATGTCACCATGCCCTGTGATCATGATGACGGGAATCTCTTTGTCTTTATGCATGACAGTGTTGAGCAAGTCATGGCCAGAGATACCGGGTAGACAGATATCGGTAATGATCACATGAGGTAACCCGTTCTCTTGAATCGCGAGCAAAGCTGATTCCGCATCGGGAAAGAATTCGGCGTCAATATCCGCGAGCTCAAAGCTCTGCTCATTCGCTATTCTTAGTTCGGATTCATCATCAATGAAATAGACGTGACACATAGTTATTCCTTTACTCTTTTATGCTGATTATCGCTGAGTTTGTTAGGCCGTATTTGAACGGACTCACTCAGTCTGTTTTTTTATTTAGTATGTTGGTTTTTATTCTTTTCGTCTTTGCTGCTATTGCTCGATAAGCGGTAATTTGATGCTAAATCGAGCGCCACCTTGTGGACTGGTCCCTGTCGTGAGCTTGCCGTTGATCCCACTGATTATTTGCTGAGATATGGATAAACCTAACCCAAGCCCGTTCTTCTTGGTGGTATGGAAAGGCTCGAAAAAGTTACCGCTTGATGAAGACGTAAAGCCAGGCCCGTTGTCATCGATGTGAATCAGCAGCGTGTTATCTTGAGCCTCATCCGTTTCTTTGATTTCTAACAAGATGGCTAATTGTTTATCCTCTTGGTCTTCCATTGCCTGAACAGCATTGGTGAGTAAGTTGATAATCACCTGTTCCAGTTGAATGGCGTTAGCGAGTACACAGGCATCGAAGGTTTCGGGTAGCTCATTAAGGTTAATTCGCTCGCTTTTGAACTGTGGCTTCATCAGTTCTTTAGAGGAGTGAAGAATGGGCAATATTTGTAAGGTATGCAGTTCTTCCGCAGTCGACTTTTTAGCAAATGAACGAAGCTGGTGGCTGATTTTCGCCATGCGATCGGTGAGTGCTGAGATACGTGATAAGTTGTCATCGACTCGGTCTGTTTTCTCTTTGGCCAGAAACAATCGCCCATTGTCTGCATAAC
Organism: Vibrio sp. 10N.261.52.A1; assembly: GCF_002876325.1. Taxonomy (NCBI): domain Bacteria; kingdom Pseudomonadati; phylum Pseudomonadota; class Gammaproteobacteria; order Vibrionales; family Vibrionaceae; genus Vibrio; species Vibrio sp. 10N.261.52.A1. Next base: position 1,278 of record NZ_MCYD01000756.1, on the reverse strand, counting down.
TACGAATGGCAGCGAGTGGGTTATTCAATTCGTGACTAATACTGGCTGACATCTGGCCTAATACCGCTAGCTTGGCTGCTTGGATGAGCTCGTCTTGGGTATGTCTCAATACTTGCTCGGTTTCGATACGTTGCTTGATCTCTCCATGCAGCTCAGAGGTTCTTTCGAGCACTTGAAACTCAAGCTTTTGGTTAGCTTCAGACTGGAGTCGGTCTATCTGTGCGCGTCGGTGCTGGCGATGAAGGTTAAGCTGAATGACCAGATAAATGATCGCGAATACTAAGCTTAATACCACCATGTAGGCGACCAAATCCCACCAAACCAAGTGGGTAGGGGAGAAGACCCTGACCGTTAATCCAGGGTCAGGTAGAAAGCGTGAAGAGGTAAAAAACTTTTCTCTAACTAAAGGATGAGATGAACGAATGCTGCTGGTCGCGCCCTCTAGATCGCCAGAGAAGTGGAGGCTTTCAATTTGGGTATCGAGATATTGCTGATTCTCCCGAATGCGAGCTTGTTGTGCATTGTCGAGAGGCTGAAGACTTTTGAATAGCCATTCAGGATTGCTAGACATAAAGATAATCTGGTCTTTATCATCCGCGACAAAAAAGCTCTGTTTGCCTTGCCAGCTTGCTTCTATCGAAGATAAATTCATTTTTACCACAATTACACCAATGATTTCAGCAGCATAAGAGACCGGGTAAGAGTAATAGTAGCCTCTCTTTCCTGAAGTCGAACCTAAAGCAAAGTACTGCTTTTCATGTCCTTGAATGGCTTGTTGGTAATAAGGGCGAAAGGCAAAGTTACGCCCAACAAAAGAATGTTTTAGATTCCAGTTACTGGCTGCGATAGTGGTACCGATGCTATCCAATAAATAGGTGTCAGACGCCTGAATAACAGTGTTGACGTGCTCTAGATAGCGATTGGTGAGTTCAATTTGAGCAGTGTTGCTTGGTGAGTGCAGGGCATCAACCAGCTCTTTATCCTTCGAAAGTAGCTCAGGGATATGAGCGAACTTATCCAATTGACTGGCAATGTGAACGGAAAAGCGGTCTAAGTTAGATTGGTGATCATTTAACAAACTTTGATGGCTCGTATTCCATACCCAGTGACCACCAAGGATCATCAAAACGCTGTAGGCGATCAATAACAGGATACGAATTCTCGAAGCTTGAAACATGCTGGTTCTCCGCTAAATCGGGGCGACAATATAAAGCCTGCTTTCTCTCATTCATCACAGCAATTAGCGGTAGTTTTTGCTGAAAATAGAGAGCCAGCAGA
>NZ_MCYD01000755.1:0-2200 GCF_002876325.1 Vibrio sp. 10N.261.52.A1 | reverse complement strand
AGTTATAGTGCACCAAGACCTCATTTAAGATATGAACCTGCCAAATCCACCAGCAATGAATGAAACATGAATATCATAGAAACATTGCTCTTGGCCGTTTCGCCGTTTGCAAACTTTACCTCCCCTTAAACTAACAAGGCCCCGTTGTATTTGAAACAATGGAGCCTTGACCTTGAATTCGTTGCGCTCTATCTACTTGTAGAGACCTGCTTGTTTATCATCTCTGGCATCTCGCCAGCCACCTAACCAATAAGACCGAGAATCCATTTGGCTATATGGGCAAGCTTCTTGTGACCTACCGTTTAAACCAGCTTTATAGCCTTGAGATTGTGCTCGTTCTAGTCGATCACGCTTTTGTCTCTTCATAGTGCAGTCCTCATACGGGTATTTCGATTTACTAACATACAATGATTACAACTTTGCGGAGTTTTTGTGACTCCAAGTTTAAGAATTGACCAATTTCTCAATTTTCTCAAGGCGAAAAAAAGCCCGACTTCAGAATTGTGAACTCGGGCTCAAGAGAAAAAATTATTTGAATTTTCTACGGAACCCTAACAGACCAAGTACAGTCAAAGTTAACCAACCAAGGCTACCACCTTGACGATCGACTTTCTCTGAATCGGCACTACGAGCTACGACACTATCAGTGTCAGAGCCAGTGTCATACCTTGCTCCCTTGATTGGGATAAGCTTAACCGCTACTACTTTTTCAACGGCGTTAGATGATGCACCACCACAGTATGAGTTATGTGATGTTGTATCATACGGCTGGTCTTTACCATCGACCGTACACTTGATAGCCGTTGCAGAAATCACACCAGCATCATTTATGTCTGTTGCGTCAATGATTCTAAACTTATTGTTATCACCGGAAGCATCACCATCGTTAGTTAGATCGTCTAACCACCATGCTTTACCACCAAAAATATCAACACGGCGAGCATCAATTGAAGAAGGTAAATTGTATGGGTAGATAAAGCCTCTGTGCCTACGCTCGCTACCGTCAACTTCACGAGTCGTTTCAGCATCTATCTGTCCAACAATCTCGTTGAAATTATTAACTGCCTTAGCTTCACCACTAGAACCATCAAAGAAGATGCCACCAGTTAAAAATTCAGCTTTAGGATCTGCAGCGTTTTCAACGACAAAGATCTTATTACCTGCACTACCATTCTCTGGCACATAGCCATTACGTTTGGCATAACCAACTGCGAACAAGTTATCGTTAATGTCGGTCGCCACAGAGTTACTGTATCTCGCATCGTCGTTAGATGAACCAGACTTAACCTCTGCACCGCTAATCTGCGTAGTAGTCCATTTTGCAGTATTCAGTTCTAAAGAATCACTGACAAATACACTGGCATTCATATCTTGTAGGTCACCGTTACCATCAGCAGTGTTGTAGCCTACGCCATAAAAAATATCTACCGGCGGCTGATCAGATGTTTGCGTAATTGCAATCGAGCGCATACTGCCTTGAGCAAAGTAATCACCTTGTTGAGCGTTGCCACTTCTAATCCAATCTAACTCTTTTGTTATGTCTCCATCCCAAATTGCAGCCTTTGAACTAAACGTTGTATCCGAAGTATCTGTTCCTGGGCCTTTTGTCGACACACTACCAACATTGTATACCGTGCCGTCACTAGCTTTGATGGCACGCCATGCACGAGTTTCAGAAGTACCTGTTGGTCCATTTGGTGTCGTTGTGAACATCGCATTATTACGAACGTTACCGTCGGACTTAACACCCAATGGCTTAGCATCGTCATCTAATGAATTAATTACGGTGTTATGGCTGTCAAAAGTATCGCCACCTTCAACAAACGCTTTAGCATTTACGTAGGTAAGATCATTTCTTTCCTTGCTCCAAGTATCGTTCCAACGATTTTGAGCCCAGCTCTCACATGTAGAATATCTTAGCTCTCGATAACAATAGTTTTCGAAATCATCAAACTCTTGGATGTATTGGAATGGAGCGTCCATTGCGAAAGGCACTTCTTCGCGATAGCTTACCGCTTCAACCGTATTGCGAGTTTCGCCAGCGAGTTTGAATGTAGTGTCAGCACAGTTTGTTGCCGCTGAGTCAAAACATCCTAGTGCAAGGTCATTCGTTCCGTCGGTAGCACTACCAGGCTGGATCGCTACACCAAAGATTTCAGATGCACCGGTAATCGAAGGAGTTACTTCAACTACCTTATAC
>NZ_MCYD01000754.1:0-2144 GCF_002876325.1 Vibrio sp. 10N.261.52.A1 | reverse complement strand
TTACTCATTAACTCGCTCATATACGGCTTTTTTACTTTCTACACACCCCAAATGGAGTTGGATATGTCGGACTTACCAACCAAATTTTTTAGCAAAGAGTCTCTGCTTTCGAGTGATCGTCTCGGCGCAATGATCTTCATGCTAGCGTGCTTGTGCTACGGCTACCAAACTACCCTAATTCCGCTATTTCCCGGTGACGAGTACGAACCCTTTACCGCGAGAACACTACCTACCCTGCTGACATTCATTGGCATCGGCCTTTCACTGATTTTGCTTGTTACTGGCCAGCCAGACAAAAAGCTCAAGTGTGAAACCGCACCTTTAAACTGGAAGCTGCTGATTGGGTTCTTAGTACTGATGGCATTTTATGGCGTTGGGCTGACATATTTAGGCTTCGTTTTGGCAACAAGCTTCTTCTTATTAGCGGGTTTCTACCTATTGGGTGAACGTCGTAAATCTATCTTGTTTGGCGCGTCGTTTCCTTTCGTTATCGCGTTCTTTCTTCTACTCACTCAAGGCTTAGATATCTACCTAGAGCCTGGCTTAATTTTCACTCTTTGGTAGGGATAACATTATGTTAGACGGAATTTTACAAGGACTTTCTACCGCTGTGATGCCAATGAACATCATGATGGTAATTGTGGGCTGTTTCGTAGGTACCTTTATCGGGATGCTTCCGGGGTTAGGTCCAATCTCAGCGATTGCTCTGATGATCCCTATCACCTACGGTCTAGACCCATCGTCAGGTCTTATCTTGATGGCAGGTGTTTACTACGGCGCGGTATTTGGCGGCTCGACGTCATCAATCCTAATCAATGCACCGGGCTGTTCTTCTACGGTTGTAACAGCATTCGATGGCTACCCAATGGCGCAAAAAGGGCAAGCAGGTAAAGCACTAGCCCTTGCTGCCTACTCTTCTTTTACTGGCGGTACGCTTTCAGCAATCATGCTATTAATCGCGGCTCCGGCTTTAGCAAGCGTATCACTGAGTTTCCAGTCTTCAGACTACTTTGCACTGATGCTATTAGGTCTATCGGCTGTAGCAGCGTTTGCAGGCCCTGGTCAGGTTATCAAAGCGTGGATGATGACTATCTTAGGTTTGATGCTGTCAACTGTCGGTATCGACAAAGGCGTTGGTGTTGAGCGTTTCACATTCGGCTTAACGGATCTTATGGATGGCTTCAGCTTCCTATTATTAGCAATGGCAACGTTTGCGCTGGGTGAAACCTTAATGGGTATTCTTAAGCCAGAAAAAGACACCAGCGCTGAAGAAAGCCAAAAGATGTCCGACATCGGCAGCATGAAAGTGACCAAAGAAGAGATCAAAGAAGTGGCTCCGGTTTCAATCCGCTCTTCAATCCTTGGCTTCTTTACTGGTGTACTACCTGGCGCCGGCGCAACCATAGCCGCTTTCCTTAGCTATGGTATGGAACGTAGCCTTGCACCAAAAGACAAACAGAAAGAGTTTGGTCAAGGCAGCATTCGTGGTCTTGTTGCTCCCGAATCGGCAAACAACGCAGCATCAAGTGGTTCATTCGTTCCTCTACTGACGCTGGGTATCCCGGGCTCTGGTACCACCGCTATCATGCTAGGTGCATTAATCGCTTATGGAATTCAACCTGGCCCTCGTCTATTTGTGGAGCATCCAGATGTATTCTGGTCGGTAATCATCTCTATGTACTTTGGTAACATCGTACTGGTTATCTTGAACCTACCGCTTATCCCGTACATTTCTAAACTGTTGGCTGTACCGAGAACCGTATTGCTACCAATGATTTTGTTCTTCTCAATCACAGGTGTTTACTTGGTCTCTTTCAATACCATGGATGTATTTGTGATGCTGATTATTGCGATGGCTGCCATTGCATTGAGGCTGGCTAACTTCCCTCTCGCACCGCTACTGCTTGGCTTTATCTTAGGTGGTTTGATGGAAGAGAACTTAAGACGAGCACTGATGATCAGTGATGGTGAACTGAGCTTCCTTTGGGAGAGGCCAATTACGATGACATTCACGATCCTAGCCGTGTTGGTTCTTGCAAGCCCGATTCTGGTTAAGCTCTTCAAGAGCTTTAGAACAAAACCTGTCGAGGCGTAACCAACACTCACGCATAGTGCAAAATACGAAACCCAAAAGGAGCCTCTGG
>NZ_MCYD01000753.1:0-4321 GCF_002876325.1 Vibrio sp. 10N.261.52.A1 | reverse complement strand
AGCAGGAATTTATGGTGGGTATGAGTGGTTGATTTAAGTATTCATTCGGTGATTTTATTTATCGTTCTGATAACTTTTGTAAATTGATTACCGAGTAATAGGCAGCGGTTTATAGCTAAAAAATCGGTGTTTTAAGTTCAGCTGAATTGAGTCAAAACCTTGCTTATTGCCTGAATTCTTGTCTGGCGCCTTTTCTACATACTGAGGGTTTGTCGTAAATGGAAAGATCCGTTGTCGTAAATGCCACTCGGTAGTTTGACGTTTCGCTCTTACTATCCTCGCACCAATTATGTGGGGGTGTTATGTATCGTTTTCTGTTTTGTAGTTTCGCACTTGTTCTCTTGTATCCAACGGCGATTGATTTGTATTTGGTTGGCTTGCCTCAAATCGCGGCTGATCTAAATGCCTCGGAGACGCAGCTACATGTGGCGTTTTCTATCTATCTTGCGGGCATGGCAACTACTATGCTGTTCGCAGGTAAATTTGCCGACAAGGTAGGAAGAAAGCCTGTCGCGATTTTCGGTGCGATTGTCTTTGCTATCTCTTCAATGTTCGGTGGCATTGTGACTAGTGCGGAACCGTTTCTAGCGGTGCGCTTTTTCCAAGGTGTTGGCGCGGGTTCATGTTATGTGGTGGCATTCGCCATACTCCGAGATGTGTTAGACGATCAAAAACGCGCTAAGGTGTTGTCGATGATGAATGGCATTACCTGCATCGTGCCAGTGCTTGCGCCGGTGGTCGGTCACTTAATCATGACGGTATACCCTTGGCCGAGTCTGTTCACGACTATGGCAAGTATGGGGGTAGTGGTGTGTTTGTTGTCGGTGTTAGTGCTAAGAGAAACCAAGCCGAATAGCGTAGGCTCGAAAGTCACAAAAGCTTCTGTGTCTCAATCAACTTCAACCGAAACTTTTAAGGAGCCCTTGTTTATCAGCCGAGTGATCATGACCAGCTTGGGCGTGACGGCGATTCTGACTTATGTGAATGTGTCTCCAATGCTGATAATGACTGAGCTTGGTTTCGACCGTGGTCAATACTCATATACCATGGCTCTCACTGCATTAGTCAGTATGCTGGTGTCGTTCTCTGCGCCATTTGCACTGAATGTATTTAGGCAGAAAAGCCTCATGCTGGTATCTCAAATATGCTTTGTGATTGCGGCTGTCTTGCTGCTTGCATCGATTGATGGTGGGCTAGGGCATTACGTGACGCTTGCTGGTTTTGCCCTCGTGTGCGGTGGCTTCTCGCTCGGTTTTGGCGTCGCAATGAGCCAAGCATTGAGTGGCTATTCACAACGAGCGGGCGTGGCGAGTTCGATATTGGGCGTTTCTCAGGTATGCACGTCGGCACTGTTTATCTGGTTGATGGGCGTTATCGGACTAAGTGCATTGAATATGTTGGTATTTATACTGGCTGCTGGTGGAGTTATCAGTATTGCTCTAATACTATGGGTAGGCCCTTCCCAAGTGAAAAGTGATTATGAAGAAGCCACTAGCCCGTCTTGATCTCAACCTGTTGTTCACTCTGCAATTGCTGCTGCAAGAGCAGAGTGTCTCAAAAGCTGCCAAAAAGCTTAACGTTACGCCCTCAACGGTGAGTAAATCACTGACTAAGCTTAGAGACTGGTTTGATGATCCTCTGTTTGTAAAAACGCCAAGGGGTTTAACGCCGACACCACTTGCGCTCAGCATGGTGAAAGATCTTCAAGACTGGCTGCAGATTGGTAGCCAAATTCTCACGACTCGTGGTGATGATGCGCCCAAAGATGTGCGATTGAATCTAGAGGCGGAATCCCCTCTGTCACTGATCATGCTCAATGAGCTGACGCAAAGCGTGTATCAACGCTATCCGAATGCGAAGATCAAAATGCGTAACTGGGATTATGACTCGATAGACTCTATTGTTCGTGGCGAATCTGATATTGGTTTTTCAGGGCGAGAAAGCCATCCGCGCTCGAAAGAGTCTCTAGACGCGCTGCCGTACTTCATCGATTTCGAGGTTTTGTTTCACGACATGCCAGTGGTGTATCTCAGAAAAGATCATCCTGCCTTACAGGAAGAGTGGAACCTTGAGGCTTTTCTCAAATACCCTCATATCAATATCGTGTGGGAAAAAAGCGAAACCTGGGCGCTGGATGAAGTGTTAACCGATCTACAACTAGACCGAAACATTGCTCTAACTCTTGCTGGCTTTGAGCAGTCTCTGTTTATGGCGGCTCAATCAAATCACTCTATGACGACGGTTGCGCCCAACTACTGTCGACGTTACGCAGAGCAACTTCACCCCAACCTAACCTGCTTACCTATTCCGTTAGACGAAGAACATGCCAATAAATTGCTAATTCCTTTCACTATGATTTGGCATAAACGCAATGCCTATAATCCGCTCGTTTTATGGCTAAAAGACACACTCAGATCGCTTTACCAGTTTGAAGGAAAACAGGTAAAAGACGTGAAAAGTGTCTAAAATTCTGTTGACCTGACTACAACTTCATAGTTTATCTTTGCTACCGAAATGAGAGGGGGAGTGCATGTATCGTATCTCTGAACTGGCCGAATTAGTTGGGCTGAGTCGTTCTACATTGTTGTATTACGGCAAGCTAGGTTTGATTGAAGCTCAGCGTCAGAGCAATGGCTATCGTCTTTATTCTGAAAAGGATCTACAACGTGTTCGCTTGTTACAGCAATTGCAAGCGGGCGGGTTGACGCTCAAAGAGTGCCAAGCCTGTTTAGATGCCAAGATCGAACGTAGTTTGTTGGAAAATAGACTCAAGCAGTTGGACGAAGAGCTACTGCAAAAACAGCGTTCACGAGATCTATTAGCAGCAATGTTAGGCGAAAGCGGATTAGAAGAGTGGCATGAGTCGATGGATAAGCTTGCGCCAGATGCACACCTCGATTGGTTAATTAAGCAGGGCTTTGATGAGAAACAGGCTCTGCGATTGAAGTGGTTATCGAAAGACATGAATGAACATGAACAATATATGGCGGATTTCGGCGTCATTTTTGAGGGACTAGAACGTTTAGGTCCCGGAACGAATGAGGACACGCTTACTGCGCTTTCCCACGTTCCGGAAGTACCGAAGCGCGTCCTTGAAATTGGTTGTGGTAAAGGTATTGCAACCTCCGTATTAACGAACGCGATGAAAAAACATCAGGCTGAAGTGCAGGTCACTGCGGTAGATAATGATCAGCCGTGTTTGGATATTCTAAACCAGCAAGCACTAGAACTTGGTCTCGACAGCAACATCAAAACGGTATGTGCAAGCATGATGGATTTACCGTTTGAAGCTAAATCATTCGACTTAATCTGGTCAGAGGGTAGTGCTTACATCATGGGTGTCCAGAAGGCACTTAAGCAGTGGCGAAAGTTACTCGCCGATGATGGCATATTAGTCGTGAATGACTTGGTCTGGAACACCGAGAACCCTAGCGAATCAGCCGAAGTGTTCTGGCAGAAAGAGTACCCAGATATGACGACGGTTTCTGAGCGCATTAAACAGGCAAAAGCAGCGGGCTATCAAGTCCTGAATGACTTTGCGATGAGTGATGCCGGTTGGCTTGCCTACTATCAACCTTTGCAAAAGCAAGTTGAGGCTCTGAAAGCGACGATGCCAAACTCAAAAGCGCTAGCAGATTGCGACAATGAAATTAAACAATTCTTCAATAACAGCAAGCTTGTGGAAGGCTCTCAAGACTCTGTGAAGCGTGATTTTGACTATCACTTTTTTGTGTTGAAGAAAGTACAGTAAGTGAAGGACACGATGAAATTTAGACAATACGATTCAAGCGAGATCGAAACGATCACTCAGCTTTTTACTCAAACCTTTACTGATTCAGAAGGTGAAAATGAAGGTAAAACTGTAGGTAAGCTTGCCAATGACCTTTTGACGACGACGGCTCCAGCAGAGCTACTTTGCTTTGTTGCGGAAGACGATTCTAGTGAGTCGGATACGGATAGTACGATCGTTGGTGCGATTATCTTTACTCCGCTTTCATTTGGCGATGAAACCAAGGCGTATTTACTTTCACCAGTAGCGGTGAGCACACAGGTTCAAAAGCGTGGTATCGGCCAACAACTGATTAACTTCGGCTTAGAGACTCTAAAAGAGCAGGGTGTCGAGCTTGCAGTGACATACGGTGATCCTAGTTATTATTCAAGAGTGGGCTTTGAGCAAATCACTGTTGAACAAATCCCTGCGCCATTTGAGTTGAGCTACTCTCACGGTTGGATCGCTCAATCGCTGACTGGCGGTGAAATCAAAGTGGCGAGCGAACAGTCTAGCTGTGTTGAAGCTTTGGCTCACGCTGAGTACTGGTAG
>NZ_MCYD01000752.1:0-1921 GCF_002876325.1 Vibrio sp. 10N.261.52.A1 | reverse complement strand
CGCAACTTTATTTTGAGGTGAGCTTAATTGATAAAACTTATGTGTGCAAGTATATTTTGTGCAATTTAATTTATTGATGAGGTTATCGTGAGCGACCAAGATGAATATCTAAAGTTAGATAATCAGGTGTGCTTTGCACTTTACAGTGCTTCAAATGCAATGAGTAGAGCTTATCAACCTCTGCTGAAAGCGCTTGATCTTACTTATTTACAGTACATTGTGATGATGGTGCTTTGGGAGCAACAAGAGATAAATGTCAAAGCGTTAGGCGCTAAAACACATTTAGATTCAGGAACCTTGACTCCATTACTTAAGCGTTTAGAAGCAAAAGGTTATGTGCTTCGTCAACGTAGTGCTGAAGATGAACGAGTGCGAGTAATTACGCTAACTCTTGTAGGGACTGAACTCAAAGAGCGCGCGCAAACTGTCCCAGAAGAGATATTTTGTTTGTCTAAGATGAATGAAAACGAACTTAAATCGCTCAAAGCGCAATGTGAGCAGTTACTTGACAACTTAACTCAATAAGAACGTCTCTTTAATTCTCAGTAATAACGTTCAAATACTGAAAAAGCCAGTGAGTATCTACTGTTAATAGCAGAGACTCCTGGCTTTTTGTGTTTTGATGTGAGTGTGAGGTACTTGTTTAATCTTCACTCACAAAAACATACATATCACCACGGCAGCGGTTGATACTGTGCTTCTATCTAACCCATAAACCAAGACACGAAAATCAACGCGCCAAAACCGAATGTCGCCATTAGTGCTGTGTCGCCACCCGCAGCTGTGTAGCTGCCCTCGGTTTGTAGGTGAGGGAAGTCAGGTCTACGAACTTTAACTACCATTGCGAGTGGTCCCCAGATAGCTAGGAATACTAATACCATACCTGCATAGTCGAGCATGCTGACGAATTGGCTAGCAAACAATTCAGCCAATACCAAAGGCAGTACAAAGGTCAGAACGTAAGCCATTAGCTTATTGTTGGTTACCGCGTCTTTGTTTTGGTCATACAGCGCCATGGACACGCCGAGGAAAGAAGTCACCAATGCCAGTGCAGAGAACAGAGCAATCACTACTTTTAACCAAGCAGATTGTCCGCTAAACGCAGAGATCAGTTCTGAAATGTTGTGGAACTGGCTGATCGCGTCTGTACCAAGGTTACCGATAATCGCGAACAACCAAGTGAGGTAGCACACGAGCGGAATCACTGAACCTAACAGAATCATATTTCGGATCTGCTTTTGAGTCGCTTCACGGTTGTAGATAACCAGTGACGGGATCACTACCATAGAGGCAAAGCTGGTAAAGATAACCGCGCTGTATTGCACCACATCGTTGGCCGTGTATTGGCTAGTTTGAGTGAGGTAATCAAGACGGATATTGCTAAACAGAGAAGCGATAACAATAAATAGCATCACCACCATCATGATGAATAGGCCACGGTTCAACTTATCGATATAAGACTTACCCGCTACCACAATCACACCCATAAATAGGCTGAAAACGGTATAAGCAGCAGATGCAGAGATGTTTACGCCAACATCGAGCAGTAGCTTATGGATGATGTCACCCACGCCCAAGATATAAGCGATCAGCATGCATACTAGCAGTAGGTAAAAGAGTGCATTGATAAAGTGTTTTCCTTTGCTGCCCAGAGTGAGGTAAGCAACATTGCTCATGCCACTGTTGTCTTTAGTTTTAGTACACGCTTCTGCCAATAGGAGAGCTGAGTATGTGGTGCCGATAAAGATAAGTAGTATCAGCACTGAGCTGATCATGAAGCCAAATTGAGCCAACACCATGGGAATAGCAAGCATGCCAGCCCCTAATGCAGTTCCTGAAAGAATCAAAGAACTGCCGAATAATTTCATATTCAAAAAAGCAACCTCTAAGTATCCAATTATTTTTTAGTTGGATTGTAAAT
>NZ_MCYD01000751.1:0-8797 GCF_002876325.1 Vibrio sp. 10N.261.52.A1 | reverse complement strand
CCACCAGCCATTGAATGACCAACTAAGACGACTGAATCAAGTTGTTCTTTGTCGATTACGGCTTTGATGTCTTCAGCGAATGCAACCATGGTGTACTCTTAGCGATTGAACGACGAGTTAACATGCCCTGCTAAGTCCATGGTGCTTTCTTTGAACAAGCATAGCGACATGAAACAAAGAGAAATAACAGTTGAAAGAGGCTGCATACGCACTCCTCTTTCGATTGTTGCTTTAAAGGCGGATCATTTATGCTGGCGGATTTAATACAACGTCGATATCAACGAAAACATTTTCTGAACTGTTATCTTTTATCATTCCCCAGTAGACAACTTCTCCGTCAGTTTTCGTGGCAAAAAAACCGCTTTGGGATGGATATATTTTAGTCACACTATCTGCCAACTTATGGCTTACATCATCCGAAGAATACAACTTATGGCTTCCCCAAGACATAGCACTACCGTCAGTTTTAATCGCGGCAAAAGCTCTGTAATTACTATATACCGATTGCACATTAGACGTTGGTGATTCAGTAAAATAACTCAAGCTATAAGAACTTGAATCGTAATCCCATGAAACAAGCGAGCCATCATTTTTTAAAACGGCAAAGCCTCTGCCGCTTGTCACTATGTTGTCGACATCAGCAATAGATTGAACAATGTTTTTCAAACCTGAGTACATACACCAGCTATATAATGTACCGTCTGGTTTGTGGGCAACAAAACAAGACGGAAATTTACTGGCGAATATTTTGGAGATACCAGATGGAAACGGTTTGATGTAAGTGTCAAAGTTCCACCAAAGCATATTACCGTCATCATTCAGAACAGCTAAGCCTTGATGGCCCCCTAATACAGAGTTAATGCTTCCTAACTCACTTTCTGGAATATGTGTCGGAAAAGGATCAGCCCATCCATCTCGTGCAATAGTCACGATATTGCCATCACTTTTCAATGCTAAAGCGTGCCTTGAATTAGAGGCAACATCAGTTATGTTGCTACTAAGAGCAGAATTAAGAGACGCTTGATTAACATGACCCCATACGACTAATTCGCCTCCCGTTTTTATCGCCGAAATAAACCATTCACCTGTGATTATTTTTTCTACTCCAGAGATTAGCTTAGATGACACTGCACTAGAATCCCCCCCCGTATAACTAATACCCCATGTGATAACAGAGCCATCATTTTTAAGTGCAGCGAAACTCGCATTCCCAGCATGAATTGATTTGGTGCCGCTATTTAGTTTCGCAGCTACAGAAGCGAACTGCGTACTATACGTATCTCCCCAAGCAATCACACTTCCATCGTCTTTAAGTGCAACGAATCCATTATCATCACTATAGTGAATTGATTGAACCCCTTGAGTTAATTGTTCACGAACCGTAATGGAATCTCCTCCATCAGTCTTAGATCCCCAGGTAATAACTGAACCATCCTGTCGAAGAATAGCGATGGCTGAGCCATTATCGTAAACATTATCTATTGGGGAGTAGGTAAGGGCCTGCGCTGCTTGGTGCCCTTTGGTTGCCGCTTGAAGCAACCATGCTCTTCCGGCAACAATATCGACAGATGTACCAACTCCATTTAAATACATGTATCCCAATTTATATTGGGCGTCTTTATTAGCTTTAAGTGCCGCCTGTAAATAATAATCAATGGCTTGTGTGTAATCTTGAGTAACACCTAGCCCATTTTCATACAAATTGCCTAGTTCTGTTGTAGCTTCAGAATACCCTTGCTTGTGTGCTTGTTCGAACCAATAGTGGCTGAGATAGTAGTCTTTTGATACACCGTATCCAGTAGTATAGTAGCGAGCAATGTTATATTGTGCTTCAGCTGAGCCTAACTCAGCAATTCTTAGATAGTAAAATGCTGATTTTTCTTCATCTTTATTTACACCCATTCCTCGAGAGTACATATCTGCAATTTTTAGTGCAGAATCGAAGTGATTTCTTAATGCAGCCTGTTCATACAAGGTTGCGGCACCGGCGAAATCTGCACGGTGATATTTAGATTCGGCCAAATAGTAAATAGCTTCCAAATAGCCAGCTTTCGCTGCAAGTTGATACCAGTCTTTATTTCTTTCCTCGTTAGTACAGCCAGAATTTATTACAGAGCAGCTTTGGCCCATTTCAAATAAAGACCTAGGGTCATATGAGTATTGTGTAGCTGCCTGACGATAATAATCAAGAGCATTATACGGTAGTGCAAGATCCGCAAGATGTGTATATGCCGGCGCATACTTTTGTTCCGCTGCCTTGTTGTACCAATTTTTTGCTTCGCCGATATTTTTTGATACACCTAGACCATTTTCATATAAATACCCTAGATTTACTTCGGCTTCAGGGTCTGAATAATCCACCGTAATTGCTTTTTCAAACCATGCTTTTGCTGTCGAATAGTCTTTTGTTACACCCAAACCTTCCAAATACATTTCACCAATTTTAGTAAAGGCATTTGGATAGTTTGTAGAAGCAGCTTCATCAAAATAATCACGTGCAGTTTGATAATTCAATGAAACCGCAAGTCCCTTTTTATATAAAGTGCCTAATGCAACCTTGACCGCAGCACAGTAAGCGGTAACTTCTGACATAGAATCACATAGCGTTTCCGCTTTGGTATACCAGGCAAATGCCTGGTCAAAATCATTCCCGCCTACGTGCCCTAATTCATACATTTCGGCTAAGTTTAGCTGGCCGATAATGTAATTATCTTGAGCTATATCCAATAGTAAAGCTTGAGCTTCAGCATAGTTTGTTTCACCACCCTCTCCATGTGCATACATAGCCGCAAGCATATTCTTCGCTGCTGTATGTCCTTGATCTGCTGCTTTACTATACCAGTACCTCGACTCATCTAGATTAATATAGCTAACATCTTGCTTTTCAAATTTCCCCGTGTAAAAAACTCTTCCGAGGAGGTATTGAGCCTTGCTAAAGCCTTCTTGTGCAGATCGAGTTAAATACTCAACTGCGATGGCAAAATTTTGCTCCGTTCCCCAACCATACATTTCGAAGGTCGCCAGCTTATATAGTGAAATACTGTGAGAATGTTCGCTGGCAAGTTCATACCAGCGATATGCCTCACCATAATCTTGCGTTACGGATATACCGTACTCGTAAAAACGTCCTAGATTGTATTTGCCTTGTGCGCTGTCATTAGCAGCTGCTTTCTTATACCAAAGGATAGCCTTGTCGTAATCTTGAGCTGTTCCTTCTCCATTTTCATGCATCGCGCCAATCCAATTCTGCGAAGTATAGTGTTCTTGTTCTGCAGACGCACTTAACCAACGAAAAGCACCATCATAATCAACGTTGACTCCTAACCCCAAATAGTAAGAACGCCCTAAATTATATTGCCCATGCGGGTTATTCTGATCAGCAGCTCTCCTAAAGAGATCATTAGCCTTCTGATAGTCGACATTCGTTGCGATGCCATTTTGGTACATGATGCCTAAGTTATTTTGTGCACCGCTGTGCCCAAGGTCTGCCGCCTGGGTGTATAAATTAAATGCTTTATTCATACTTCCAGATTGTTCATGAGACCAAGCCTTCAAAAAGAGCTCTTCTGCTTGATTGGGGACAGGTGTCTCTTCTGCTTGGTTGGGGACAGGTGTCTCGGCAGACTCACCTCCACCTCCACCTCCACATCCAACCAAGAAGACAGAGAGGAATATTATTTTTATAAATGAATTCAACATGATTTTAAGTTCTCAGCGTCAGCTAATAGGTGAGTCATTACGTACTTAGAGCAGCGGGCTAGGTTATAACAATTGAAAGTATGATGCTTGTGATTAATATATGCATTGAGATATACATCACACCTATCAATCTGATTAAGCGATAGATTTTCTTTATCCATTTGGCAAGAGTTTATCGTTTAAGAACATACTGTATATCTAGTGTGCTTTATGCAGTACCTTGGAAGAAAAAGTTAGGTTTTGTTAATGTCTACTCGAGTTATTTACATCAATAAGTAAGCGCCTATCTCTCTGGTTATTTTTGCAACGCTTAATTCTATTCATTTTTCTTTCAAAAGCGGCCCCTCCTGAAGCGCTGCCGCTTTGCTATTTTAAATACGAATACTTACCGGCTTTGTTGCCTAATTCGGAAAGAAGGCATGTTTGCCTTGTTTGTTTTGCTTCCACTCGGCTATCGCTTCCTCATCAATCCCAAAGGTCAGAGACCCACGGTTGATTAAGGCTTTGTTATACTGCTTCCAGTTAGTTGTTTTGTAACAAGGTTTAGGCATGAGGCTACGACGATTGATGGTTGTAGCCGATCAGATCGTAGCTTTATGATTTAGTTCCATCGATTTAAGCAACAAGGCCCTTTCGCAGTCAACCACGTAGGAATACCCCTACAGCAAGTCGGTTTGGATACCACTAAAAAACATCTGCTCATAACAGACTTAAAGTATGCTTCCTCCCTTCGCAACACCTAACTGCTTTTGGCAAGTCGGTGTTCCATCAGATGTAATACTGATGGTCAGCTCAGTTTTCTCCTCTACACCGTTACCGAGCTTCTTAGGCCGAGCCTCACTCACTACTACGGATTCATCTGCCACCTTCCACCAACATAAGCCTTAGCTTTCGCTTTGAGCTTATGCTTCCGGCGTATATCCAGATGTAGTGTCAGGCTTCCCCAGTTACTACACTGGCTCCCTTTTAACAATGCTACCCTCAAGCACAGCATAGGTTTGACTGAGTATCGGGCTTCGCGAGATTTCGGGCGCTTACCCACCTACACTGCCGAAGCTGGTTCACTGCGTTATGTAATGTTAAATTCCTATCGCTTCCTTCAGACCCTGCCGTTGGCCAGCAACGCCCTTGCGATTCTGATTATCTTCCCCTAAGTCGGGGGAATTCAGGTTTCTTTCGACCTGACGGGTTTGCCAGCTTCGCTGGGCAAACAAAAAAGGCCTCGCAATGCGAGGCCTTTGGTTTTCTATCTATCAGAAGAGATTAGTCGCGAAGTGCTGCGCCGAATTTCTCTGAGATTGAAGCTACGATAGCATCTACTGAACCAGCGATGTCTGCATCTTCTAGTGTACGCTCTACAGACTGTAGAGTCAGGGCGATAGCTAGGCTCTTCTTGCCTTCTTCTACGCCCTTACCTACGTAAACGTCGAACAGTTTAGCGTCTGTTAGGAATTCGCCACCAGCTGCGATACACGCTTCTACGATGTCGCCAGAAGCTACTGCTTCGTCAACAACAACTGCGATATCACGACGGTTTGCAGGGAACTTAGATACTGCTACTGCTTCTGGAAGCACGCGAGTGTTGATAGCTGCCCATTCGATTTCGAATACGATAGTACGGCCGTTTAGACCAAACTTACGCTCTAGTTCTGGGTGAACAGTACCAATGATACCCACTTCTTTACCGTCTACTACGATAGCTGCAGTTTGACCTGGGTGAAGTGCTGGGTGCTTAGCTGCTTTGAAGCTGTAAGCCTTCTCGTTCGCTGTTAGCTCTAGAACTGCTTCTAGGTCGCCTTTCAGGTCGAAGAAGTCAACAGTGTTAGTTGCAACGTCCCAGTGCTCTTCGCCACGAGTACCAGAGATAACGCCTGCTAGCATCATTTCTTGGCGCATGCCGTTTTCAGCTGTTTCTTCAGGGATGAAACGCAGGCCTGATTCGAATAGACGAACGCGTGGCTGTTGACGCTTCTGGTTGTGAACAACTGTGTTTAGAAGACCTTGGATTAGGCCAAGACGCATTGCTGACATGTCCGCAGAGATTGGGAATGGCAGGATTAGCGGCTCAACACCAGGTACAACAAGTTTTTGCTGCTCTGGTTCTACGAAGCTGTAAGTGATTGCTTCGTGGTAGCCACGGTCTACAAGAAGGTCACGAACGCGCTTAAGCGGTTGGTCAGCTTCTTTGTGGTCATTCATTTTAAGTGCCGCTTTAGGCGCTTGGTTTGGAATGTTATCGTAACCGTAGATACGACCCACTTCTTCAATTAGGTCTTGCTCGATTGCGATATCAAAACGCCAAGATGGAGACGTTGCCGTCCAACCTGCGTCTGTGCTCTCGCTCTCTTCAACAACAGTAACTTCACAACCTAGACGAGTTAGGATTTCTACCACGTCTTCAGATGGGATTTCGTGACCTAGTAGGCTGTCTAGCTTAACGCGACGTAGAGATACTACGTTTGCTTTTGGTAGATCAGCTTCAGATTCGCTGCCGTTTACTGGCGCAACTTCACCACCACAGATTTCAACTAGAAGCTGTGTTGCACGCTCCATAGCAGCTAGCTGAAGTGTTGAATCAACACCACGCTCGAAACGTAGAGAAGAATCTGTGTGTAGGCCGTAAGCACGTGCGCGACCACGGATGTGATCCGGTGCGAAGAATGCTGCTTCTAGAAGTACGTCTGTAGTTTCAGTTGTTACACCAGACTCTTCACCACCAAAGATACCAGCGATTGCTAGTGCTTTGTTGTGGTCAGCGATAACAAGCGTGTTGCTGTTTAGTTCAGCTTCGTTGCCATCTAGAAGTGTTAGTTTTTCGCCCTGCTCTGCTAGACGAACCACGATACCGCCTTCGATCTTAGCTAGATCAAATGCGTGCATTGGTTGGCCTTGCTCTAGCATCACGTAGTTTGTGATGTCTACAACTGGGTCGATTGAACGGATACCACAACGACGCAGTTTTTCTTGCATCCAGATTGGTGTTTCCGCTTTCACGTTTACGTTCTTAACCACACGGCCAAGGTAACGTGGACAAGCATCAGTTGCTTTAACTTCAACAGATACTGTGTCTTCAATGCTTGTTGCAACAGCTTCTACTGCTGGCTCTGTAACGTCTGCGCGGTTTAGCACGCCAACTTCACGAGCAAGACCACGAATGCTGAAGCAGTCTGCGCGGTTTGCTGTTAGGTCTACGTCGATAGTTACGTCGTTAAGCTCAAGAAGCTCACGTACGTCCATACCTAGCGTTGTGCCTTCTGGCAGCTCAAGGATGCCGTCAGACTCTACGTCGATACCTAGCTCAGAGAAAGAACAAAGCATGCCGTGCGATGGAACGCCACGTAGTTTTGCTTTCTTGATTTTAAAGTTACCAGGCAGTACTGCGCCAACTGTTGCTACTGCTACAGTTAGGCCAAGACGACAGTTAGATGCACCACAAACGATGTCTAACAGCTCTTCTTCGCCGATATCAATTTTAGTTACTTGTAGTTTGTCTGCGTCTGGGTGCTGACCGCACTCAACCACTTTACCTACTTTAACGCCGGTGAATTCACCAGCAACAGGTTCTACATCGTCAACTTCCAAACCAGCCATAGTGATTTGGTGAGCTAGCTCTTCGCTGTTAATTGCAGGTTTAACCCACTCGCGTAGCCAAGATTCACTGAATTTCATAGTTTCGACTGCCCCGGATTACTTGAATTGTTTAAGGAAACGAAGGTCGTTCTCGAAGAACGCACGAAGGTCATTTACGCCGTAACGAAGCATCGTTAGACGCTCTACACCCATACCGAATGCAAAACCAGAGTATTTCTCAGGGTCGATGCCAACAGAGCGAAGTACGTTAGGGTGAACCATGCCACAGCCTAGAACTTCTAGCCATTTGCCATCTTTACGTTTCACGTCAACTTCAGCTGAAGGCTCTGTGAACGGGAAGAATGAAGGACGGAAACGCACTTCAACTTCTTCTTCAAAGAAGTTACATAGGAAGTCGTTAAGAATGCCTTTAAGTTGTGCGAAGTTTACGTTCTCATCAACTAACATACCTTCCACTTGGTGGAACATTGGCGTGTGAGTTTGATCGTAGTCGTTACGGTAAACACGACCCGGAGCAATGAAGCGGAATGGCGGTTTGCCGTTTTCCATCGTACGGATTTGAACACCAGAAGTGTGCGTACGTAGCATTAGATCAGGGTTGAAGAAGAAAGTATCGTGATCAGTACGAGCTGGGTGATCGTCTGCGATGTTTAGTGCATCAAAGTTGTGGAATGCATCTTCGATCTCAGGGCCAGACTCAGTGTTAAAACCAAGCTCACCAAAGAACTGTTCGATACGCTCAACTGTGCGAGTAACTGGGTGAAGACCACCGTTCTCAATGCGACGACCTGGTAGGCTCACATCGATAGTTTCTTCAGCTAGTTTCGCTTCAAGCTCTGCACGTTGTAGTGCGTCTTTGCGAGCTGCGATCGCTTGTTGAACAGCACCTTTCGCTTTGTTGATCTCTTGACCAGCAGTGCGACGCTCTTCAGGTGGAAGTTTACCTAGGCTTTGTAGTTGAAGAGTTAGTTCACCCTTCTTACCTAAATACTGAACTCGCACTTCATCAAGTGCGACTAACGAATCTGCTGTATCAATAGCAGTCGTTGCATTAGCAATGATCTCTTCTAGATGTTGCATCATTTCCTCATCTACCAGTTGGTAGTGTCCGTATCGGATGATTAGTTTTTTTAGATAGCTACACATAGTAATCAAACACGCAACCAATGCCAAATTGAATCGCTAAAAGAACAAGTTATTGCCTAAAAACACGGCAAATTTAACGTTAGAAAACAGAATTTCATTGAAATCGGTGAAATCAAAGAGAAACCGATACAAAAACGTCACCAAGTGAGACAGTTTGATTACATTCACCGAACCTAGGTTGAGGCAGTGTTGTTCACAGGATTTGGATAGGAAGGATGGAACCGAAATAAGTAGATAGAACTAAGATAAGAAACCAACGAGCGAGGTTTGAGGCCATCGCTCCTTGGTTTATTCATAGAAAAGCTGAATTTGAACTTAAAAAATTGAAGCTAAAACATCGAGCCTTTAGAAATAATACTCC
>NZ_MCYD01000750.1:0-7243 GCF_002876325.1 Vibrio sp. 10N.261.52.A1 | reverse complement strand
CTTTGCAGTGGAGTGTCAGTGAAATTAATGAACCCGCCGACTCTGACGCCTTTTGGCCAGCTGGTGATTTTGCTACCCATGAAGTCGGCGTAGCCTTTGATTTTTACACCACTTTCTACTCTGGTTAGCTGACTATTAGAAGCCTTGAGGCTGCCGTTAACATCAAGCCCTTTAGGTAAGCGTGTGATCGGGGTGTTTTCGATATTAAGATTACCATCGACCACTAAACCGGTTGGAAGCGCTGTGTAAGGCTTATTTCGGAGATATAAGTTTCCGTAATTGTCCAGATGGTTCAATATTTGATAGTGATCGATTGGTTCTGCACTGACATTTGTTATGGTTAAAGAACCAATAATAAGTGCAATTATTCTGAGCATAATAGGCTTCTTATTACGATAGACGCTAACACTATAATGGAAAAATTATTCTCGCATAGTGTTTTACCCATTTGGCGGTAGATAAAATAGAAATCGTTTGGCTAATCAGAAATTAAACGACAATGGCAGGTAAATGGATGACTAGAGTAAATATACAAATAGTTAAGAGCGTTTTGGTAGCAAGTGCAATGTTTTGCTCAATGCCTGCCAGTGCGAACAAAGTAATTTCAACACCGGGGAAGGCTGCGGTGGTGGTTACTCAAAGTGGTCAACAGCAACGAGTTTGTTATTACGATGACAAGGCATACAGCATTGGAGCGGTACTCGAAGTCTCTGGTGTTGTGATTCAATGTGCTGCGGAAAACGATTTTGAAACGAATGGCGCACTTGCTTGGATACAAATAAAAAAAGACGAGTAATTTTACTCGTCTTTATATAAGAGCATAAATGCTTATATTAACGCGCTAGAGAGCGAGTCTTAAGTTCGAAAATAATCTTTTCTGCGCTTACTTCGAACTTGAAGCGTGCATGCAATTCAGTACTTTCTTCGGTCATTTCTGACGCTTCGTACTCAACATTGCTAGACACTTGCTTTGCCAGCTCTACGTACTTTGCAAATTCAGCTTCAATTAGTGCTTTCGAGTTGCCGTATACCGTTACTTCAGCAACATCGTCACCTTCTTTAATGATGAACCCGATTTCGCCTGCACAGCCGCAAGCTTCACATACGTCGTTGTTACCCATATCTTGGCTCATAAATAATCCTCTTACAAAATCTGCGGTTATTCTAACGAGCAATTTGAACTGTATCTACAAAAATTAAAATCTTTGAACTAATTCGCACTGGTATGCTATGTTGTTTGTTGTGGGATTAAATGAATATGTACATTCGCGCCGACAAATATGTATGTGATCTATCTCATGTTTTGTTTAAAAGCAGTGTCATTAATTTGTTAGAATATCATTCAGTTAGTTGCGTCGTGACTAATTTTATAAGACTATCTATTGCTTGATAGGTATTTATACAATGAATTTATTGTTGGGTATTTGATATTCTAAGTAGTTATTTTAGATTAACCACTTAGAGCGGTAAGGTTACTTTCGAAGAATAATTAGACAAAGTGCCCAAAGAGGCAGCACTGTAAAGTTGTTTATGCGAAGTACTGGCGGGTATTTTAATGGAAATACTTGCGAAAAAATGCCTTGCTTACATAATGCTGATAACAATTTTCATTCTGACTTCATTTTATTGAGTTAGATGGATTTACAAAGAGAAGAGCCTGAATATGCCAAAGCGTAGTAAAGAAGATACAGAAATCACAATCCAGAAGATTATGGATGCCGTTGTAGACCAGTTACTAAGGTTGGGTTACGACAAGATGTCATACACGACGTTGAGTCAGCAAACGGGCGTTTCTCGTACAGGTATAAGCCACCACTTTCCAAAGAAAACAGATTTCACAGCTGCTCTAGACGGTCGAATCTTCAAGATGTTCATGGAGCACATTGATTTCGAAAATGGTCTTGATGCATTTTCAGCTAGCTGGGTTAAAGCGCTTGAAGACGCTGAGTTCCTAGCAATTTTACGTTTACTTTTCCACCATATCGTTACAGCTGAAAACGCACACGAATTTGCGGCAAACGGTATTGATCGTCTTTACAAGCTAACTGAGACTCAGTTTGGTGATACAAGCGGTAAAGAACTTGAGTGGTTGATTGGTAAATCACTGATTCGTATGAGCCAATAATCAATACGTACTAAAAGAAGCTCCTGAGGGAGCTTTTTTTGTGCCTATCGTCTGATAGCTGTCACTTCTTTTCTTTTGTCACTCTCTAAAGCAGCTCGTCTATTCGCTTCTCTAATAGCGATATTTCTTTTCTTTTTATAGGCTTACATTTGCCTTGTGCTCATCTTTTCCAATCTAACTGGGCGAGTGTCTACTGATAATGTTCATTTCTAGCGCCTCAAAGGCTCGAGGTGAGACGTTTTGGGAGCATTGCTATGGTTACTGGTAAAATTAAGTTTAAGGCGAGAGAGAGGCTATGAACCAATAAAAAAGCCTCTATAAAATAGAGGCTTATAGTGATTCAATTGTCATTAGTGCGGGGTGCTAAAAATGAGCAGGATCTAAATCGAATTTATTGTGCTGGGTGCACCTGAGGAAAGCTCATCGTCGGGTGCTTTTCTACGATGCTTTTATATCCATAAACATCCTCAATCATTGACGGCTTGAGCGCTTCCCAAGGGCTGCCATCACACACTAAATTACCATCTTTCAATACCACCAATCGGTCGGAATACTGAGCCGCTAAGTTTAGATCGTGCAACACCACGATAACGGCTGCATTATGATTGTCTGCAAGTTCTCTCGCGATCTTTAGCGTGTTGTGCTGGTGGGCAAGATCCAATGCAGAGGTGGGTTCATCAAGCATCAAGATGCATTGGTCGCCAGAGTGGTGGAGTTGAGTGAGTACTCGAGCCAAGTGAACTCTCTGCTTTTCACCACCGGACAGAGAAGGGTAAAGCCTCTCTCCCAAGTGGGATACATCGGCGATGTCCATCTTTTGGTTCGCGATGTTGGTCAGAGTCTTGTTTGACTCTTGCAGTGGAATACCACCAAGTTCAACAACTTCGTGTGCCAGAAATGGGAAGGTCAACGTGCTGTGTTGAGGAAGCATAGCCAAGTGTTTTGCCAACTTGTGTGAAGGCCATTTGTCTTT
Organism: Vibrio sp. 10N.261.52.A1; assembly: GCF_002876325.1. NCBI lineage: Bacteria > Pseudomonadati > Pseudomonadota > Gammaproteobacteria > Vibrionales > Vibrionaceae > Vibrio > Vibrio sp. 10N.261.52.A1. Next base: position 4,145 of record NZ_MCYD01000750.1, on the reverse strand, counting down.
AGCATGCCCAAAATATTGAATGTCGCCGGTACTTGATATCTCTTGGCACAAGGCTTTGAGGAGTGTGCTTTTGCCTGCTCCATTTGGGCCAAGCAGCGTGGTGACCTTTCCTGCTTCAATCTCTATGGATACGCTATCTAGTATCTTTTTGCTGCCGAACTTTACTTCAATATCGGTCGCTTTTAACGCTGCAGGAAACATTAAAGGATTCTCCCTTTCTGTTGGAATAGTAGGTACAAGAAGAAGGGCGCGCCAATAATCGCAGTGACAATACCTACTGGCAGTTCTGCTGGGGCAAGAGCAACGCGTGAAAACATATCTGCCGCTGTTAACAATAGTGCGCCTAGTACCGCTGATAAAGGTAACAGAACTCGGTGATCAGGACCTGCGAGCATGCGACCTAAATGTGGGATAACCAGTCCGATAAAACCAATCATGCCAGATAGGCTTACCGTGATACCCACACCTGCTGCCGTCAGTAGAATCAGTTGTCGTTTCAGTTTTTGAACTGGAATCCCCAGGTGTTGAGCTTCTGATTCACCTAGGAGTAGGGCATTCAGAGACATCGCTTGTCGGTAAAAAACGACGAACAGTCCAACGAGCGTAATTGCAGCAAGTATAATCCCCGACCATTTAGCGCCAGCTAATGAGCCCATCGACCATAGCGAAAGGTCACGCAGCATTTGATCATCAGCGATGAAATTTAAGAAGCCTATCCCTGCACCTGAAAGTGCGCTGATTGCGACACCTGCTAACAGCATGATAGTTACTGAAGTTCCGAATTTGCCAGTACCAAGTTTGTAAACCAACAGGGTGGTCAAAGCACCGCCCAAAAAAGCAAATACAGGTACTGCGGCAAAGTTCATGAATGCCGGATATTGAAGCGAAAGCTCAGAAAACAGAACGATAGCTAATGCTGCTCCCAAGGCTGCACCGGCAGATACGCCAATGATACCAGGCTCAGCCAGTGGGTTGCGAAATAGCCCCTGCATGACGGTACCGCATAGTGCGAGAATGGCACCAATTAGCATGCACAGTATGGTTCTTGGCAGTCGAATTTCTTGAATCACCAAGTTGATGTGAGGTGCTAAGTCATTGTTTGGTTGAATTAAGCTTGTGGCGCTGTCCGCTAAGCTAATGTTCATTGGCCCAACAGTAATCGAGTACAGCGCGACAAAAACTAGGGTAGCCCCTAGGCCTAACATCGATGTTTTCAGTGGGACGGATCGTAACAACATAAAGGGCCTCAATATCTATCTCTAACTTTAATCCCCTTTACTAACAACGTGAGTCTGTGGTGAGGGGGAGTGGATTAGCGATAGCAGAAATAGGGTGGTCGAGTTATAGCGGGTAAATAAGTGCGTTTAAACGCTTGGCTTCAGAGAGACTTTCTAGGCCAAGCCCACCAACCAAAGCACTGCCATTCACGGTGATGATTTGCTTGTTCATACCTGCAGGGGTTGCCGCTAACATGGGTAATGATTTAAGAATCGCATCAGCGCCGCCCATTTTTTGGTAACTGCGGCCACTCACTAAAATGACATCAGGTTGCATTTCGACAAGCGATTCCATTGATAATGGTTTGTAAGATGTAAGGCTTTGAGCGGCTGGGTTGATACCGCCAGCCAACTCAATGATCGCATTTGGTGATGTTTCACCGCCGGCAACGTTCGCAGGGCGACCTTCGTGCAGCAATAGGAACAGTACTTTCTTTGCTTCATTCTTCGGTACTTGATTTGCTTTTAGTGCAGCAATCTTTTGATTCACATCGGCTTTAACTTGCTGTGAGTGATCTTCGGTGTGTGTGATCTTTGCGATTTGGTCGATACGTTTTAGTAGCCCTTCAACGTTAGCCTCGGTGTTCACGATTTCGACATCGACGCCCGCAGATTTAAGTTGTGAGATCGCGTTGTCTGGTCCCATTTCATCAGAACCAATCAATGTGGTAGGTTCGAGAGCAAGCAAGCCTTCAGCTGAGAGGTTTCTATGGTAGCCAATCTTTGGTAGGTCTTCAGACTGAGGGAAACGGCTGGTTACATCAATACCCACCAATTGTTCTTCTGCACCAAGCGCCAAAACCAATTCTGTAACGGCACTGCCAGCACTGATGATGCGAGGTTGTTCAATGTCGTTTGCCATCGCGGTTGGCGCAGTCAATACCAGGCTCATAGCGGCCACTGAAAGGAGGTGAGTCTTGGTCTTTAATTTATTGAGCACGTTTAAGTTATTCATAATAAGTTCTTTATATCTTTTTGTATCGCGAAGAAACTCAGTGAGCAGTCCGTTCGCATGTGAGTTCTAATCAATGGAGATATTCAGGTCCGACTACTTGGTCTTAGTTACTAAGAGCCAATTCTTTTGAATATCGCGTGTCGCTCTAGCCATCGTCAGTGAGTAATTGAGTTGCAGGAATTCCATTCTCTTGAAGGAAAGACAGTAGTTTCACTAGGTTCTCCACGTTGGCGGCTTTATCCGCGCCAATGATGATCGGCTTTTTATCCGTTGAACCTGTCTCTTCGAGCAAGGCGATCTTGAAATTTTCCCAGTCAATGTATTCTTTTCCGTTGATAGCCCAGTAAGGTTCATGGTCTAAAATATTGACGCTAATCGAATCTTTGTGGACCTCTGAAACGTTTTTTACGTCCGAACTTGGTAGGTCAACTTCGAGTGATTCCAGCTTTACCGAAGCTGTAAGCAGTAGAAAAACCATCACAATAAAAATGATGTCGAGCAGAGGCGTTAAGTCTGGAGTTAGGCTCTGCGTATGGGATGAGTTTGGCGTTTTAATCATGCTTGGCTCACATTACCTACAGAGGCTTGGCTTGCAGACGCATGATTTACATCGCCAGACTGGTTTGTTTGAATAGACATGCCTTCTAGCCATACATTTACGTAATTCAGAGTGTTTTCTAGTTGAGCAAGCACTCGGTCAGCCCAAAGGCCCAATAGTTGTGCACCTGAAATAGCAGGCAGTGCGATCATTAAGCCAGCAGCGGTCGTTCTCATTGCCAATCCAAGACCGTCTGCTAGATCATTTGGTGTGATGCTGCCTGTTGTCGCGGCAACACCTTTGAACATTTCAATAAGGCCAAGTACCGTGCCAAGCAGCCCAATCAGTGGGCTAATCACGCCGATTAAGCCAAGCAGTCTTAGGCCTGCGTGCAATTGGTGGCGTTTTTCTTGTAGCCAGATCCCCGCAGCATCTTCACGTAACCCTTTTGAGAAAGAGTGGTGAGCAAGCAACATTGACACGCCCTTGTACAATAGCGGTCGTTTACCTGAAATCGACTGAGCAAGCGCTTCAATTTCTTGGCTGTTGGTTGGTGATATTTGGTTGAGCTCGCGGCGAATAGCGCGCTTGCCAACACCAATACTGAGCATGACTTGGAAGATTCGCTCAGCGATGATCATTGCCGTGAGTGCTGAACAGATAAGTAAAGGCCAAGTCATTAAGCCAAGTTGATCTTGTAAGTAACTGATTTGTTGCATGATTAATCCAACCTAAAACGAACAGGTATTTGCACACGGTGAGCGATTGCTCGGCCGTTGACAGTGTGAGGTGAGAACTTCCATTGTTTAATGGCTTCTAATGCGGCGTTATCGAGCATCAGTGCGCCTGATGAATTTACTAATGCTTGTTTAACTTGTTTACCTTCAGCGTCTAGCCAGATCTCGTAAGTAGCTACCCCCTCAATACCACGACGTCGTGCTTGGCGAGGGTAGTTTGGCGGTGTAGGGCGAGCAGCAAAGGATGGCTTCGTGACCAACACTGGCTCTTGGTTTGAGACGCCTTGGTTTACTTCCTGAGGCTGGTTGGCAGACTCGTCCATATTCTTATCGACTTTCTTGTCGGCTAACTTTTCAGGTTGTGGTGTTGATTCTGTTTTTGGTCGTTCTTTCTTCACGACCTTTTTCTCAGTCACATGTTTCTTTTGAACCGGTTTCTTCTCGACTTTCTTTTCAACGACCTTTTTTTCTACTTTCTTTGGCTGTGGCTTGTTGATGATCGCCTTTTTCTTAGGTGTTGGTTTAGCTTGCTTGGGTTCAGCGGCTTTTGGCTCCGCTGGTTTATGCTCAGCCTTTGAAACAGGTTCTTTGATTGGTTCTGGTTCAACCGGTTCGGTGACGGTTTTTTGTTGAGCTTG
>NZ_MCYD01000749.1:0-7079 GCF_002876325.1 Vibrio sp. 10N.261.52.A1 | reverse complement strand
CGGGGTCACTTCAGAGACTGGGGCTTTTTTTTGATCTTTGTTTTAACTGGGAGCGACTGTTTAGGGATTTAAACTTCCGCCGCAACCACGCGACCGCTAAAGTAATCGTTAGATATGATGTACTCGGCCGTTCTGGTGAGCTCGTCTTGAAGCTGGGCCCAGTGGCAACGGTTTAACTTTCCATCGGCATTGTGAATAGCGGGAACGACCCCCCCAACACGGATGTTAAATGGGGTTAACTCTTTGGCCCAACTGTGGGTAAAACCGGTAATCATAGAGTTGGCACTCTCTAAGCCTGACACGTCATGGAAGTCATCGTGCGATATGACATTCACTATCACTCCTTCTTTGTCCTCTGCACGTAACCTTTCGGCACTGATTTGACCGAAGGCGAAGAGAGTGGATGCCATATCGGATAGGTCGTTGATAAAGCCACCAACCGGTTGATCGCCGATTAGACTGGGCATTGGTGAACTCACCCAATTATTCACTAATACGTCGGGTGTAGTATTGAAGGTGGTTTGGATGAAATCGAACACGTTCAGAATCGCTTGGCTGTCATTGTTCTCAAGCGGGTAATGGTAAACAGAATCAGAGAATCGGGCGCATTGTAAATAGGCTGCTTGAAGGGCTTCCGTGTCGTTATCGCAGAGGATGACGGTGGCCCCAAGGTTTACAAAGTGGTTCGCTATCGTCCCTCCTAGGCGCGAGCCAGCAGATGTTACCAATATGATTGAGCTTTTTATTTCCATCCCAGTACCTAAGCAAATCGTCCGTGTCGGGTAAGGATGGGTCAAAATTCATACAATGGGTGTGAATTGGTTCAAACTAAGGTATGTGAATTGATAACTTTTTATGAACTTAGTGGCAGGTCACATTTTGTAGTAACTTCAAGTAGTAATCGACATGTGTTGATTGAAGGGTGCCTAAGGCTTGTGGTTCATATAACTCTGGTGAATCATTTTAATGGCGCGAATTGAACAAAGCAGATAGAGATACAGAGATAAAGTTAGACTGAAGCTATACCTGAGCCTGAATTTGATATTTACGCTGAGCAGTAGATAACTCGTTGTAAAGCGTCGCTGACGGAAGATCTGGGGGGGGGTTGTTGGCTAGTTTACGACGATCGTGACCGGAAAGGTTTTGGTAAACCTCTTCAGGTAAGTCACCAGTGTCTTCGGGCATAAATGCCAGAGCTTCAGGTTTTAAGTAATGACAGAGTTTAGCGCTCACTAAGCTTGATTGGTGAAAGTGATTAGACTGTTGTGCTGAAATCTCATAAGACGATTGGTTTGAACGCAGTTGTTGTGGTTCGGCTACACCAAACTGTTTACGTAGGCGATCTTCCGTTGTCTCTGTAACTTCAATTGTGTCGATGGGCGTGCAATCTCGAACATCATTAGAAAACATAGATAACAGCAACGCGAAATCTGCACGGCGACCTTGCTCAACCGCTTGGCTGATTCCGATGCCGAACTTCAGTTCGTTGATGATTCCTGCTTTATCTAAGGTATGTATTTGCATGACGCCTCTCATTTGATACACCTTTAACGGCATGAAGGCAGCAAACTTTAGTCTTTAATTACAAGCGAATAGAGATTTAATTTAGGCTGGGAAAGGGTAGTTAAAAGGGCTAGGTTATTGATCGTTATGTTCGTTGTTTACTATGTAGCAGATCGTAGATACAAAAAAGCTCACGCCTAGGCATGAGCTTTTAATAGATAACTCGCTAAAAATAGCGCAGCTTAAGTAATAGATTACTTAGCTAGGTTCTCTTCTACGAAAGACCAGTTTACTAGGTTCCAGAATGCAGCCATGTAATCAGGACGAACATTACGGAAATCGATGTAGTAAGCGTGTTCCCATAGGTCAACAGTCAGAAGTGGAGTAACACCTTCTTCTGTTAGAGGAGTAGCAGCGTTAGAAGTGTTAACGATGTCTAGAGAACCGTCAGCTTTCTTAACTAACCAAGTCCAAGAAGAACCGAAGTTGTTGATTGCTGAATCAGTGAATTTTGCTTTGAATTCTTCGAAAGAACCGAATGCAGCGTTGATAGCTTCTGCAACAGCGCCAGTTGGTTCGCCGCCTGCTTGAGGAGCTAGACAGTGCCAGTAGAACGTGTGGTTCCAGATTTGAGCAGCGTTATTGAAAACACCACCATGAGCAGCGTTATTGAAAACACCACCAGTAGAAGTCTTGATGATCTCTTCTAGTGTTTTGCCTTCAAACTCAGTACCTGGGATAAGACCGTTTAGCTTAACAACGTAAGTGTTGTGGTGCTTACCGTGGTGGAAATCTAGCGTTTCTGCTGAGATGTGTGGTTCTAGCGCGTCTTTCGCGTAAGGAAGAGCTGGTAGTTCAAATGCCATTGCTCAATTCTCCATTGATATGAAAGAGTTAACTCTTTCGATTGCTTCCAGTGATATTATTATTCATGGCTCGCTATGCTGCCAACCATGGTCAATTTGCTGACTTGGTTTCTAGTTTAGCAAGTTTTTACTTTATTAAAAGCATATTTCTATCACTTTTATGTGAATTGTTAGTCTAGCTTGTTAACCGCTTTTTTTATATGGTTTTTATTCTTTTGGTTTGGGGTAGAATAAAGGCAATAAAAGCCGTAATCCATTAACGAGGAAGCAATGGAAACTATCGATAAAATCAAACAGCAAATTGAAGAAAACACTATTCTACTGTACATGAAAGGTTCTCCTAAGCTACCTAGCTGTGGTTTCTCTTCTCAAGCGTCTCAAGCTCTAATGGCATGTGGCGAAAAATTTGCTTACGTAGATATTCTACAAAACCCTGATATCCGTGCAGAGCTACCAGCTTACGCACAATGGCCAACTTTCCCACAGCTTTGGGTTGAAGGTGAGCTAATCGGTGGTTGTGACATCATTCTTGAGATGTTCCAAAAAGGCGAACTTCAGCCAATCATCAAAGAAGCAGCAGCGAAAGTTGCTGGCGATGACGCTGAGTAAGTTCTAGCCTTTTCGCTGAACAGTAAAATGAGGGGCCTTAATTAGGCTCCTTTTTTGTTGGAATTGATTGAGAGTCGACTCGATAAGGAACGAACAATGAACGTAAAACTTCATTATGTACATGACCCGATGTGCAGCTGGTGCTGGGGATACAAACCAACACTGGAGTTACTAAAACAACAATTGCCTGCGAGCATTGAGTTCAACTACGTAGTAGGTGGCTTGGCTCCAGATTCTGATGAACCAATGTCAGAAGAGATGAAAGGCAAGTTGCAAGCTATCTGGAAGCAGATCGAAGCCAAATTAGGTACAGAGTTCAATCATGAATTTTGGACTGAGTGCCAACCGGTACGAAGCACTTACCCTGCGTGTCGTGCTGTTATTGCTGCGGGTTTCCAAGACCACTACGAGCAGATGCTTGAAGCGATTCAACACGCATATTACTTGCGTGCAATGCTGCCGCACAGCGAAGAGACACATAAGCAATTGGCTGAAGAGCTAGGCATGAATGTTCAGCAATTCGAGAACGATCTTGCTGGTAAGCTACTTGAGGGTGAGCTAGAAGACCAACTGAGCTTCAAACACGCGATGGGTGTGCATTCTTACCCAACTCTAATGCTTGAAGTTGACGGTATCTTCACTGAAGTTGAGCTGGATTACCACTCATCAGAAACGACACTTAAGTCGATTAGAGAAGTTCTAGTAAAGAGCGCTCCTAGCGCTTAATTGACGATACTGAATCGTATTATTCAAAACTACTTCAAAGGCTTGCTCGTAAGGGGAAGCCTTTTTTTTATCCAACGGATTTGGACTCAGGATGTAACTTATCGGAGACATCTCAGATACAAAAAAGACCGCACTAGGCGGTCTTTTTAAGTTTTGAACATTGATTCTGACTTTAGAACCTAGCTTTAAGCTATAGAACCATAGCTGCAATCCAACCGAATACGATCAGTGGGATGTTGTAGTGTAGGAATGTAGGTACAACGGTTTCCCATACGTGCTCATGTTGACCATCTGCATTAAGACCGGACGTTGGACCTAACGTTGAGTCAGAAGCCGGAGAACCAGCATCACCAAGCGCTGCTGCTGTACCAACTAGAGCAATAGTTGCCATTGGAGAGAAACCAAATGCTGCCGCTAGTGGAACGTAGATAGTTGCAAGGATTGGAATCGTAGAGAACGAAGAACCGATACCCATAGTTACCAGTAGACCAACCACCAACATAAGTAGTGCAGCTAGAGGTTTGTTGTCACCGATGCTTGTTGAAAGTGCTTCAACCAAAGATTCAACGCCACCAGTTTGCTTCATTACTGCTGCGAAACCTGCCGCGGCAATCATGATGAAACCGATCATTGCCATCATGTGTACGCCCTTGGTGAAGACATCTTGTGTCTCTTTCCAAGCAATTACGCCACCGAAAGTGAAGACCATGAATCCAGCAAGTGCACCGATGATCATTGAACCAGTCGATAACTGAACCGTTAGTGCTGCAACAATACCTGCCGCTGCTACTAGGATGTGCTTCTTGTTGATCTGTTTCGCTTCAGTTGAAACAACCGTGTGAGAGGTTTCTTTGTATTGGCGAGGCTTACGGTAAGTGAAGAACACTGCCGTTAGAAGGCCAAAGATCATACCAGCAGCTGGTAGTAGCATTGCCATTGGTACTTGGCTCGCCACTACACTTTCAAGACCGTTGTCGTGAAGGTTCTTAAGCAGAATGTTGTTTAGGAAGATGCCACCAAAACCGATTGGTAATACCATGTATGGTGTAATCAGACCAAAAGTAAGCACACAAGCAACCAGACGACGGTCTAGGTTCATTTTTGCGAATACGCCTAATAGAGGTGGAATTAAAATTGGGATGAAGGCGATATGTACCGGAATCACGTTTTGCGATGACATTGTCACTAGGATCAAAGACGCTAGGATGCCGTATTTAAGACCAGTCGATGCCGTGCTGTTCTCTTTGCCGTGAATGCGTTTAATAACACTTTGAGCAAGTAGGTCTGTGATACCAGAACGTGAGATAGCAACAGCGAATGTACCAAGCATAGCGTAGCTAAGTGCGATAGTTGCACCGCCGCCTAATCCACTTTCGAAAGCCGCGACTGCGTCGTTCAAGCTCATACCAGAGGCTACGCCACCGATAATTGCACTGAACGTCAGAGCAACGACTACGTTTACGCGCATCAAAGCTAAAACAAGCATGATGCAAACTGAAATTACAACAGGATTCATATTATTCTCGGGATGTTGTGTTCTTTATTAAAGGTAATACGACAATACGTTTACCGATTCTATTTTTATTCTTCGTCAACAAGCGGCCAACCACCAAGGGCTTTCCATTTGTTTACTATGCCGCAAAATAACTCAGCGGTTTTTTGCGTATCATACAAAGCAGAGTGTGCTTCTTTGTTGTCAAAATCCATCCCTGCAGTGCGGCAAGCTTTAGCCAAAACGGTTTGACCGTAGGCAAGACCACTAAGAGCTGCAGTGTCAAAAGTAGCAAATGGATGGAAAGGGACGCGTTTAAGCTTACAGCGCTCACTTGCCGCATTGACGAAGTTTAAATCGAATGTAGCATTGTGAGCGACCATGATTGCACGGCTGCAATCTGAAGCTTTTTGTTCTTTTCTCACTAGCTTGTAGATTTCTTTAAGGGCTTCTTGTTCAGACACTGCGCCACGTAATGGGCTAAATGGGTCTTTAATTCCGTTAAAGTCTAATGCTGCCTGCTCTATATTTGCGCCTTCAAAAGGCTCAATGTGAAAATGAAGCGTTGATGCTGGGTGCAGATCTCCGTTTTCATCCATTTTTAATGTAATGGCACAGATTTCTAATAATGCATCGGTTTCTGCGTTAAACCCTGCGGTTTCCACGTCGATGACCACTGGAAAATAGCCACGGAAGCGTTTTTTTAGGGTCAGAGCTTCGTTTTCTACAATCATGTTAGCCCAAATAAGTGTGATTAAGGCTGCATTATTGCAGATAATAGCAGTGATAAAAACTAGGAAAGGGCAATAAATCACAAATTACCAAGCGCATTTCGGCTTGATAATTGCATAATTAAACTCAACAGAAATAGGCGGCAATTGGCTGCATTGTTAAACGAATTGCTTAAGAGATACTCCACTTTATGAAGAAACAACTCATAACAGGTTCAATGCTATTTTCGCTCCTTGTGTCGTCATCAGCGATGGCACAAGAAAAGCGTTACGGAGCATCTCCTCAACAGTCGACATGGGAGATGGTGGCTAACACACCACTAGAATGTCGCTTAGTACATCCTATCCCTAATTTCGGTGATGCTGAGTTCTCATCCCGAGCGAGTAAGAAAATCATTTTAGATTTTGAATTGAAAATGCGTCGTCCGATGGGCGCGACTCGTAATGTCAGCTTGATCTCTATGCCGCCACCTTGGCGCCCAGGCGAGAGTGCCGATCGGATGACAACCATCAAGTTCTTTCAGCAATTTGATGGCTACGTTGGCGGTCAAACGGCTTGGGGTATCCTGAGTGAGTTAGAGAAAGGGCGCTATCCAACATTTAGCTACCAAGAGTGGCAGAGCCGAGATCAGCGTATTGAAGTGGCGTTATCGTCGGTTTTGTTCCAAGAGAAATACAATGTGTTCAGTGATTGTATCGCGAACTTGTTGCCGTACAGCTTCGAAGATATCTCATTCACTATTTTGCATTACGACCGTAACAGCGATCAGTTAAACAAGTCGTCACGTAAAAGGCTTAGTCAGATTGCCGAGTATGTTCGTTACAATCAAGATATTGACCTTGTTTTAGTCGCGACCTACACCGATTCGGCAGACAGCAAAGGCATTAGCCAAAACCTGTCAGAACGAAGAGCTGAGTCTTTAAGAGAGTACTTTAAATCTCTTGGTTTGCCGGAAGACCGCATTCAAGTGCAAGGCTATGGCAAGCGTCGCCCAATTGCTGATAATAGCTCGCCAATTGGTAAAGATAAGAACCGACGTGTGGTTATCTCCCTAGGTAGAACGCAAGTCTAAGCTGGTAGCGAAAGACCTTAAATGATAAAGCCCGTCACTATGACGGGCTTTTTGTATCTGAATGTCTCGTCCTGAAATG
>NZ_MCYD01000748.1:0-15219 GCF_002876325.1 Vibrio sp. 10N.261.52.A1 | reverse complement strand
TGTTTGAGTGCTGCTCACATACTAATAGTGCGAGGTCTCTGAATTCATTAGGCACTCTTACTCGCTCACACAGTTTCTTGATGATCTTAACACCTGTGTGGCAGTGCATCTTATGGCTTGGCCATTCAGCTTGTGGTGTCACGCCTTTACCTAAGTCATGCACTTGAGCGGCAAAGCGTACCGGCAGTGATGGGCTTAATAGCGCGGCTTGCTGAGCCACCATCAGAGTATGGATACCCGTGTCGATTTCAGGGTGCCACTTTTCCGGTTGAGGAACACCAAATAGAGCGTCAATCTCTGGCAAAATAACCGCTAATGCACCGCACTCTCTCAACACTGATAGGAACACTTCCGGATGTGGTGTACTGAGTGATTTGTGCCACTCTTGCCACACTCGTTCTGCAGTAAGATGGGCGAGTTCACCAGATTCAACGATCTCACTCATCATCAACATAGTTTCAGGGGCGACGCTAAAACCAAGATGGTGAAGCTTGGCAGCGAAGCGCGCCACTCGCAGCACTCGAAGTGGATCTTCGACAAAGGCATCGGACACATGTCTTAAAATACGATCGGAGAGATCTTGCTGACCGTGGTAAGGATCGTGAAGGTTACCTGCATCATCTTGAGCGATGGCGTTGATCGTTAGATCTCGACGCATGAGGTCTTCTTCCAGGCTAACATCTGGCGCGAAGTAACATTCGAAGCCTGTGTAACCAGAGCCTGATTTTCTCTCAGTGCGAGCCAGTGCGTGTTCTTCCTTGGTTTTTGGGTGCAAGAATACAGGGAAGTCTTTACCCACTGCAGTGAAGCCAAGGCTCTCCATCTCTTGAGGGGTACTGCCGACCACCACCCAATCTTTATCATAACTATCAATATTGAGTAGTTTATCGCGCACCGCTCCACCGACTAGATAGCGCTGTAGCCCATTCTCTTTTGGTAGGCTATCGTATATTTGCAACTTATCACCTCGAAATGTTTTATCACTGCTGGACTTTACGGCAAGCAATGGTACTTTCCATTAATCGTAATTATAGGGCAGCACATGTATAAGGAATATTTTGGCTTCGTTGAGATGCCATTTTCGATTGTACCAAATTCTCGCTACTTGTTTTTGAGTCAGCGCCACCAAGAGGCGATGCAGAACCTACAAGCCGGTTTAGGTGAGGGTGGGGGCTTTGCAATGCTTACTGGTGAGGTGGGAACAGGTAAAACAACGGTCGCTAAGGCGATGTTGTCCTCTCTTGATAGCTACACTCAAGCTGGCCTTATACTCAACCCTACGTTTTCCAACACTGATTTGCTTGAAGCTATCTGTGATGAGTTCGAGATCGACTATCCACAGCAGGCATCACTCAAGCAGCTGAGTCAGGCGATTCACTATTTCTTACTGGATAGCCATGCGGAAGGTATTCAAACCTTATTGGTGATAGATGAAGCTCAACACTTAGCTGCCGATGTGTTGGAACAGCTACGCCTCTTGACGAATTTGGAAACCGACAGTCGCAAGTTATTAAAAGTATTACTGGTTGGCCAACCTGAATTACAACAGCATTTGCAGACCACCCAACTGCGTCAATTAGCTCAGCGTATTACAGGGCGTTACCATTTGTTGCCTCTCAATATTCAAGAGACTGGCAAGTACATCGCGTTTCGTCTAGAAACTGCGGGTGGCGAGCAGATGCTGTTTTCGAATCGTTCCGTTAAGCTGATCGCCCAATATACACATGGTATTCCACGGTTGATTAACTTGGTGTGTGATAAGGCGCTGCAGCTAGCGTTTCATGATGGAGAGCAAACACCGAGCAATGACACGGTCAACAGAGCGTGCCAGCAGATCATGGCGTTTCAAGCTGAGGTTTACCATGTCGAAAAACCTCGTGCATCGAGCACGCTACCAAAGTTAGTTCAATATGCGAGTGCTGCTACCTTGAGTGTCGCACTTGCGATGGCGACCTTTCACTTTGCGCCAGCCTACATTGACTCATGGCTAACAACCCAACCTTCGAATGAAGCCCAAACATTAAGCTCAGTAAGGATGCAGCGGTCGTTAGTCGCAGATACGCCTAAGCTGGTTGTTGAGTCTGAGATAGACAAGTTCGCACTGCCAACACATATTCAGCAACACTTGATGCAAGGGACTAACCGTTCGCTGGCGATCAAGGACTTATATACGCTTTGGGGCTACCAATCCTCTCTGCGTGACGGTTTATGCTTAAGTGAGCCACAAAGCGTGTTCGTATGTGAACAACAACAAGCAAGTCTAGATGACCTTCTAGAGTTAGGCGTCCCTGTGGTATTGAACTTAAAGGTAGAGCAAGAGCCTGTGTTTGCTGTGCTTTATGGCGCATCACAAGACGCTGTCGAATTACTGGTGAACGAAAAACTGTTAGTCATGCCGAAGCAATCTTTAGAGAAGGTCTGGCATGGTGATTATGTCGCGATTTGGAAACAGCCATTGCGAGAAACGTTAAAAGAGGGATATCAGGGTGAAGCTGTCGCTTTGCTTGATTTGTTGCTTTCTGAGGTTCTTGGAGAGGTTGTGTCCGGTAGTGATGTATTTGATTACGAATTAAAAATGAAAGTCGAAGCATTTCAAACATGGCAGGGGATGTCAGTCGATGGCATCGCAGGCCAACGAACCTTAGCGAGGCTACAAAGATTAGCTCAGCTAGATTCTCCGAAGTTAATGTCATTAAGCGGAGGAGCGAGCTAATGTCACGCATTATGCATGAGTTGAATCAGTCCTCAGACAAATCTAGCTTTAAGGGCTACCAAAACCATCAAGTGCCGAGTTCTGCAAAGGGTATCAGCAACAAACGCGGTTCGTCGTTGGCTATGGGGTTGCTTGTTTTACTTGTGCCTTCTCTGTTGGTAGGTGGTGCCTTGGTGTATCAATCTTACCATCAACAGCAAACGGCTAACCAAGCTGCTATTAGTTCGAATTCAGAATCAGAAACCCAGTCTGTTCAAGCCAAGGATATCGAAACGGCTGATTTGAATGTCGAAGAAGAAGTCGAAGATGAGCCTCTGTTTGTGGTGCGTCCAGCGCCGACAAGCAAGACGTTAAAATCGTTACCTCGCCAAGAGGTTTATGCTCAAGTTAACTCTGATAGCACTCAACTGTCTGCTGGGGTAATTGTGCCGGTAACCAAAGCAGAGAGCACTGCGCGAACAGTGGATGATTCAGAGCTGTCATTAGCTGAGCTTGAAGTTGGACCTGGTGTGAACGACGAAAGCAATTATCAGCAATCAGATAGCGACCTGCTACAAGGCTTGGATTTGACCGAGTTACCGCCTGATTTGGCATTGAAGCTAGAAGCGATTATGGATGAGCAGCCAAGTGCACCTGAGCCGATGGACTCGCGACCAGCAAGCCAGATGGAACCTCAAGTGATTGAGCTCGAAAATCACGTTAACAGTTTGTCTGGCGTATTACCTAAGCTCGACTTGCAAACCCATATGTATTCAAGCAGTGAGAATAAGCGTTGGGTCAAAGTGAATGGGCAAGAGGTGTCGCAGGGAGACTGGATCGGCAACGATGTTAAACTGTTAGAGATAAAGCCGCAATCTGTGGTTGTTGAATTTAACCAGCAGAAGATTGAGATTCCTGCTTTGTATGAGTGGAAGGGCTAACCTGAGGTTGCAACAAGCACTTTGATAACATACTGAGATAAATAAAAAGGAGCACTTAGGTGCTCCTTTTTGGTGTTCGATATTGAATTTACTTTGCTCAACGCAAAACAGTCAAACGAAACGCTTACGCCCAGCCGTTTGGTGACTTTTTACGACGAGGAATGATGTGTGGCAGAACAAGGCCTAGAAGTAGACCGATACCAGCAACACCACCACCGTACATGAAGTACTTCAATAGTAGGTCATCTTTCTGCGTGTCTAGCTTAGCGCGTAGCTCACGGTTTTCTGTTTGAGAGCTTGTTAGCTGTTGGCTAATCTCACTGTAGTTCTGTTCTAGTTCAGCAATCTGCTTATTACGAGAATCTAGAGAGCTTGCTAGGCCTGCCTTTTCGCTGTCAGCCGTTTGACGTGCATTAGCCAGCTTAGTTTTCACTTCTGTCAGCTCTTTTTCAAGCTTAGGCATACGCAGAGCCATGCTTTCTCTTGTGCTTACAAATTTGCTCTCAACCCAACCTTTACGGCCACGGTTGTCTTGGATCTGAGTGTAACCTGTGCTCTTGTTTGCTTGCAGGTAAGTGATCTTCTCACCAGCATCAACACTGCCGATGATACGGTAGGTGTTGTTTGGGCCAGAATGCATATAAGTAAATAGTTTGTCAGCAATATAACGGTCTTGTGCAAAGGCAGCTGGAGCCGCAAGCATTGCGAACAAAACTAAGCTAATCAGTTTTTTCACAGTAAATCCCTTAACGATTCAAGTTGGGTAGGCGGATGAGTCAGCCTCAATGAGCAAATAATATTTAGTTTCTTTATGCGGTGCAACAAAGAAGGGAGGCAAAGCCTCCCTTTCTGTGCGTTTGAGTCAATAATGACATGGCATTTACATATCGTTACTGAAGCTCACATAACTCTGACGCTAGCATTGGCTAACGCAGTGGCACTTACATGCTAAACATAGCCTGAATACCGTAGAAGAACACAACAGCAAGTAGAGCACCTGCTGGCAGTGTCACAATCCACGAAGCTACGATATTACGTACAACACCTAAGTTCAGTGCCGCGATACCACGAGCAAAACCAACACCCAATACCGCACCAACTAGTGTTTGTGTCGTAGAGATTGGAAGACCAGTACCTGATGCTAGAACAACCGTACATGCTGTAGCAAGTTGCGCTGCAAAGCCACGGCTTGGTGTTAGTTCAGTGATACCAGTACCAACTGTTGCCATTACCTTATGACCAAGAGTCGCAAGACCAACCACGATACCAAAACCACCTAGAGGAAGAATCCACCATGCGATAGTACTCTTACCCGTGATTTCGCCCATGTGCTCAACCGTTGATACAACAGCAGACAGTGGACCAATCGCGTTTGCAACGTCGTTTGAACCGTGTGCGAATGCCATCGCACAAGCTGTGATAACCATTAGTACAGAGAAGATGCCTTCAACACCTGCAAAGCCGTGGTCTTCTTCGCGGTTAGCAAATTTCTTCTGGATGTATAGGTAGCCACCAATCATTACAATTGCTGATACTGCTGCAGCCCAAACCCATGCTTCTGTATTGCTTAGGTGCAGACCAACGTGCTTAAGGCCTTTCTTGATTGTTACCAGTGCAATTACCATCGTTGTGATGAACATGTACACAGGAACGAAACGTTTAGCGTTGAACAGTGGGTTCTCAGTATCAAAGATCAGTCGCTGAGCACTCACAAAGATAACGTAAGCGAAGAAACCAGAGATGACAGGAGTAATAATCCAACTGCCCACGATACCTTGAACGCTGCCCCAGTCTACCGCTTCAGTACCGACAGATACGCAAGCGAAACCGATGATTGCACCGATGATTGAGTGAGTAGTAGAAACAGGCCAGCCCATGTATGAAGCTAGAAGTAACCATGTACCAGCAGCAAGAAGCGCTGACATCATACCGAATACAAGTACGTCTGGTTGATGTGCGAATAGAGACGTCTCGATAACACCTTTACGGATCGTATCGGTAACTTCGCCACCGGCAAGATATGCACCAGCGAATTCAAAGATCATTGCGATAATGATCGCTTGTTTAACGGTTAGAGCTTTAGAGCCTACTGAGGTGCCCATTGCGTTCGCAACGTCATTTGCACCAATACCAATAGCCATCAAGAAACCGAAAGCTGCTGCAACAATAATCAGGACAGTGCCGTAGTTAGCAAGGATATCCATCGTAATACCTAGTTGTTTGATAACAAGCGGAACAAATTTAGACGCAAAAAACCGCTCAGCGAGAGAAATACTCAACGCATAAGTGGTTTGTTCAAAAAATGCTCTTCGTTATATGGTTAACGTATGATTTAAGATCGAGAAAGCATTACTTCAAGACGAGCGCCTACACGCTGTGCTTGATCTGCAATACCACCAACCCATTCAAGAATTTTGTATAAGAACATGATATCAACTGGATTCAGATCGCCTTCAATCGCCATTAGTTGTTGGCGCAGTTCGATCTGCATCGCGTCCGTGTCATCTTCAATTACATCTAATTGATGAATCATTTCAGCAACGAGTGTTACTTCACGGCCCTTAAAGCCAGTCTCAAGTAATTCGTCTAGTTCATTGATTACGTTTTGTGCTTGGTTCGCTGCATCTAGACAACGTTTAACGTAAGCGATGAAGTTTTCTTGTAGAGGAGCAGGAATGACAAGTTGACGACCATATACACGGCCAGCAATGTCTTTCGCTAGGTTTGCTAGTTTGTCTTGCTGAGTTAATAGCTCCAACATGTCGGTGCGATCAACAGGCATAAACAAACCACGAGGAAGTTTAAGGCGAATTTCACGTTTTAGTACGTCAGCTTCTTTCTCAAGGTGAGAAATCTGAGCTCGAATTTCAGCTGCTTTTTCCCAGTCACCCTTTGAAGAAACTTCAAAGAAATTAACTAGGTGAGAACAACATTCGTTCACGCATACTACGTGACGCTGCAAAGGTTTAATTGGGGACTTTGCAAATAACCCCATAATTGTATTTACTGGCATGGTCATCCAACCTAATAAATAATAACCTTAAAACAACATACACCATATTCATGGTGAAATGTTAAGCGATGGCTACAAAGTCGCGCATGTTAACCTAATCAATCTCTCATTAAAACTGTTTTAGATCATCATAAGGGCGATATTTCTGACTTGCCGACTTTGAAAATTGGCAATATCCTGTCCCTATCTTCACAGAAAGGTATAACTATGGAAACCGAGATAGAACTGAAGTTTTTTGTTTCTCCTGATTTTTCAGAGACTTTACGCAATAAAATTGCTGAAACTAAAGTACTTCAGCACAGTTGTCGTGAGCTAGGTAACATCTACTTTGACACCCCTGACAACTGGCTACGCAAGCACGATACCGGCTTGCGCATTCGACGCTTTGATGACGTATTTGTACAAACGGTAAAGACAGCGGGTCGCGTTGTTGCTGGCCTGCATCAAAGGCCGGAATACAATGCAGAACACGATAGCAATGATCCAAAACTTGCCTTACATCCAGAAGATATTTGGCCTGAAGGTAAGGACATTGAAACATTGCAAGCTGAGCTTACTCCTCTGTTCTCGACTAACTTCACGCGTGAACAGTGGCTGATTGGCATGCCTGACGGTAGCCAAGTCGAGGTTGCCTTTGACCAAGGTTTCGTTGAATCTGGCGATCTGCAAGAACCGATTTGCGAGGTTGAACTCGAACTTAAATCCGGCCAAACCGATGCTCTGTTTACACTGTCTCGCCAATTCTGCGAACAAGGTGGTATGCGCTTAGGTAACTTAAGCAAAGCTGCTAAGGGTTACCGACTTGCTCAAGGTTATCAAGGCGATGAAGTAACTCCTTTGACCTTAGTTGATACTGACAAAAGTGATACCGTTGAATCGTGTTTCATTCAATCTTTAGAGCATGCTCTCGCTCATTGGCATTACCACGAGCAAATTTTCACCGAGCGCCAATCGATTGAAGCCCTTCATGAGATCAGCCATTCACTGAGCTTTATCCGCCAGACTTTCACTATATACGGTGGCATCGTACCGAGACGCGCTAGCGCTATTTTACGCCAAGAGCTGAAATGGCTAGAACAAGAGTTGGATTGGCTAAAAAGCTATGACCACTTTGAGGATTTGCTAGAAGATAAAGGCCACGTTCTGCGTAAGCTTGATGCTCGTAAGTTCCTAGTGGCTGAGCTAAAAGAGATGCAAGAGCAATTGCCAGATCGTGAAGAGTTACTGACGTTATTAAGCTCTGCTCGCTACACCGGTCTTCTGCTTGATTTAAGCCGTTGGATTCTTACCCGAGGTTGGCAGCCATTCTTGGACGACAAAGCGCGTGAGCAAATGGGACGCGGAATTGAATGGTTCTCTGTGAAGCAGCTTGACCGTACCTGGGCGGAGCTGATGGAAGCCTTTCCACCAGAGCGCGTGATGACGAGCCAAGCTTACATCGACCAGCAGTATCGTTTGATGCGTAACCTTTACTCTGGTGTTGGCTTTGCGAGCTTGTACGATGACGATGAGCGTAATAGCTTCCGTTTACCTTGGGCAGACATGGTGCAAGGTATTGACGATTTGCTGATGCTGCGAACCTTAGAGCCACTCACTGAAAAGTTAGAAGGTGACGAGAAGGACCAGTTAGAACGTTGGCTTGCTCGACAAGAAGTTTCGATTCTGCATGCGATGGAGCAGACTCGCCAAATCAGTGTTGAAGTTGAGCCATACTGGCAAGACTAGTCTCGACACTAATATCCATTGTTAAATAGGGCTTCGGCCCTATTTTTTTGTCTGTCGTTCAAGCGACTCGAGCCGTTCAAGTATCTGTTGTTGCTGTTCTAAAATCTTATCCAGTTTGCGTTCTTTGTTTTCTAACTGTTGGTTTTGAAGGTCGGTTGGCTCGGTAATTAGCGAGGTGATTAGACCTGAGATCATACCAAACACGCCAACCCCACAGATGATCACAATTGACGCGATTAACTGACCTGCAGTGGTTACTGGATAGTGGTCACCATAGCCAACCGTACTGATGGTGACGAAAGCCCACCATAATGCATCATGGCCAGTCGTGATATTGGCATTAGGATCTTTGTGTTCCAATAGCAGGATCGTGCCAGCACCGATGGTCAGTAAGATCACCAAAAGCAGAATGATGGAAGCGAAAGTGGTCTCTTTTCTGTTACGAAACAGCTCTCTGAAAATACGTTTACTTGAACGTAGAACCAAGATGACTCGCAGAATTTGAAAAATACGAGCGAAACGGAGCGGCTCGATCATTGGGATACTTGCCAAGAAATCGATCCAGTGTACTTTGAGGTATTCTTTCTTGTTTTGTGATCTGAATAGATCAATCGTGAGCTGAAAAAGAAAAACACTACAGATTATAAAATCGAGGCCGATAAGGACTTGTTTCGATTCTTTATCAATCGGCGCAAACAACAAGCCTGAGATCACAAATAACGCTAAGAAAGAGAGAATCAGTGATAATAAGCTCATCGGCTTAGGTGTGTCTTTGATACTATTTAACATTCATACGAGGCTCAAAATAAATCGCGAACCTGACTCAATCAGCCATCTCGCGGGTATAGAAGCCATCAATATATAAGAGTTAATGGAGAACTGACAATGACTAAACTGTCATTCAAGCCGTGGGAAAGGGTAATCTCTGACGTTCGTCTCGTTCCGAAAATGATCATGCTGATGGTGTTCAGTACCATCTTGATCATTGCTAAGCAGCTATGGGACGCGAGCACGTTTTACGATTCATTGCTCGCTGCAACGAATAATGCACAAGTCGCGCAGCAGCATTATGAGACTTACTTAGTTCAAGTCGCTTGGCAGACAGCCTTAATGATCATTGTGTTTGTGGTTCTTTTATTAGCAGCAGCTCGCGTTATGTTGCGCCAAACTCAATACCTCAGCGATGCCATTAAAACGATGGCAGACAAGAACCTATCAGTGCCGATTCACATGGACTGTAAAGATGAATACGGCGATGTAGCTCGTGAGCTAGAAAAAACACGACTTCAGCTGCATGACATGGTGAAGGCTCAATTGGCTTCTTCTGATGAGCTATTTGCTCTAACAGAAGTGATGACCATCAGCATGTCAGAGACCAAAGAGTCTGCTCAAGAAGAGTTTAACGAGATCGATCAGTTAGCAACGGCAATGAGCGAAATGACCTCTACCGTTCAAACGGTGGCTGAGCACGCACAAAGCGCCTCTTCTCTTACAGAGCAAGCATCAGGCCAAGCATTGACGGGGCAGAAGTTTGTTCAGGGCTCTGTATCTAAGATGAGTGAACTCTCTTCTGATATCGCAGCATCAGCGGCAGCAGTTAACCAAGTTGAAGAGCGCGTTGATTCAATCGGCAGTGTTGTAGGCACTATCCAAGGTATTTCAGAACAAACCAACTTACTGGCACTAAACGCAGCGATTGAAGCGGCGCGTGCAGGTGAGGCCGGTCGTGGTTTTGCTGTAGTTGCTGATGAGGTTCGTAACCTTGCACAACGCACTCAGCAAGCAACCGTCGAAATTCAAGATATGATCAGCCATCTACAAAGCAGTGCTAACTCTGCGGTAGAGCTAATGGAAAAGAGTGTTGTTGAAGCGGCTGAAGGTGTAGACCTAGTGACTAATGCTGGCTCCGAACTTGATGGCATCGTGAGCCAAGTTAACCAAATCAATGACATGAACTTCCAGATTGCGACGGCTGCAGGCCAGCAGAGCAGCGTTGCGGAAGAGATGAGTGTTAACCTGACCAATGTTCGTGAGCTGGTTGAAGCTTCTGTTGTCGTGGTCGGTGAGCTTCTAGAAACCTCTCAGCTTATGGAAAGCAACGCGCAAGAACTCGACGGTAAGATTAAGCAGTTTAAGGTATAACCTTGTTCTCTAAACCCTATTGATAGAGCCTTTTTTTCTAGAGAGAAAGGTCTCACTTGATAAGTTCACTGATAAAACGCCCACATTGCTGATGTGGGCGTTTTTTATTGGCGTAACTTTGGTATAACTATCTTTAGTTATGAAAACTCGTTATTGAAAAACTGACCCAACAAATTGATTGTTCGCGCGCAGCTTATACAAGGAAGAAACATGCCATTGCCTCCTCAACTCGTCACTCATTCGCAGTCAGCTTTTGAGCAATTATTAGAGCACCAAAGTGAAGCCATTAATGCTTGGCCAGAGCCGCTAATTGAAGACCTTAAACGCGTCTTAGGATTAAGCTGCTTTATTGGTGATTGCTTACAACGTGACACGGTTTTATCGACGACTCTACCGGATATATTGGAATGTGAGGAGCGTGCTGAAGGGTATCGTGGACGATTGGCTGAGCTGCTTTCTGATTGTACGGACGAAATGAGCGGTCAGCGAGTGCTACGTCAATTCCGCAATCGAGAAATGACCTATATTGCATGGCGTGACTTTATGGGCTCTTGGGAGCTTGAACAGAGCCTAAGTCATCTCTCTATGTTGGCCGAAGCGATGATCTTCGAGACCTATCAATGGCAGTACGATATTTGCTGTAAAGAGTGGGGCACACCTTGTAATGAACAGGGTGAAGCACAGCCGATGCTTATCATTGGCATGGGTAAGCTTGGTGGCGGTGAACTCAATTTTTCTTCTGATATCGACCTGATTTTTACCTACCCTGAAAATGGCGAAACCCAAGGAGCAAGACGCAGTATCGCCAATGCGCAGTTCTTTATCCGCTTAGGGCAGCGTATTATCAAGGCGCTCGATCAACAAACCTTTGATGGGTTCTGTTATCGCGTCGATATGCGTCTGCGTCCTTTTGGCGAGAGTGGACCATTGGTGATGAGTTACGCCGCTCTGGAAGATTACTACCAAGAACAAGGGCGAGACTGGGAACGTTACGCGATGGTTAAGGCGCGCGTAATGGGCAGTGAAATGTACCCAGAGTATCAAGAGTTGCGCAAGATGCTACGTCCGTTTGTATTCCGTCGCTATATCGATTTCAGTGCGATTCAATCTCTGCGCCGCATGAAATCGATGATCAGCAGTGAAGTGCGTCGTCGTGGTTTATCCAATAATATCAAGCTCGGCTCAGGCGGTATTCGTGAAGTTGAGTTCATTGCACAAGTCTTTCAACTGATTCGTGGTGGTCGTGAGCCAAGCTTGCGTGGGCGAGGGCTTTTAGAGACATTAACCGCCATTGATTCTCTGCATCTGCTAGACCCCCAAGAAGTAGTTGACTTGCGCGATGCTTACCTATTTTTACGTCGCCTAGAGAACTTGTTACAGGCGATGGCTGACAAGCAAACCCAGACACTACCGGATGGTGAGTTTGAACAGCTTCAGCTTGCTGTTGCCATGCAATTCAATGATTGGGAGAGTTTGATTACAGCCACTCGCACCCATATGGCGAATGTACATAGTGTGTTCGAAGAGCTGATCGGGATTGACGAAGAGGACGCTAACCCAATCGCGAGTCACTTCAGCGAGTTGTGGGATATGGCCCATAAGCCGGATGTTATCGAGCATGTATTGGAGCATGATATTGCTATCGCCAATCCGCCTGAAGCGGCGAAAACCATTATTCAATTTAAAGCGGATATCGCTAAGAAAACCCTTGGTCCGCGTGGGCGTGAAGTTCTCAATCGACTGATGCCGAAAGTTTTTCAGGCCTTGTATACTGCTAAAGATGCTGAGTTTGGCTTATCGCGAGTACTGCATTTACTGCATAAAATTGTCACGCGTACCACTTATCTAGAGTTGCTCGATGAGCACCCCGCTGCATTGACTCAACTGGTTCGCTTGTGTACCGCTAGCCCGATGATCTCAGAACAGCTTGGACGTTACCCAATTCTGTTAGATGAACTTATCGACCCTCAGCAGCTCTATAACCCGGTGCCGCTTGAGTCTTACAAGACAGAATTGCGTGATTACCTTGCTCGTATTCCTGAAGACGACATGGAACAGCAGATGGAGGGTCTGCGTCAGTTTAAGCAGACTTGTATCCTAAGGATTGCTGCGGCGGATATAGCGGGTGTGCTGCCGGTGATGAAGGTGAGTGATCACCTGACTTACTTAGCAGAAGCGATTGTTGAAGCTGGTGTTAACCAAGCTTGGTTACAAGTGTCGGCTAAGTTTGGTGAGCCTACTCACCTTAAAGACCGTGAAGGCCGCGGCTTTGCGGTTGTCGGCTACGGTAAAGTGGGCGGCTGGGAGCTAGGTTACAACTCAGACCTCGATATTGTGTTTATGCACGACTGTCCGGTACACATCTATACTGATGGTAAGAAAGAGATTGATGGGCGCCAATTTTATCTAAGGTTGGCTCAGCGTATTATTCATATCTTCTCGACCAGAACCGCGTCGGGAATCCTGTATGAAGTCGATACTCGCTTGCGTCCATCGGGTGCTTCGGGTTTGTTGGTTAGTCCAACTGATGCCTTTGATGAGTATCAACACAACGATGCATGGACATGGGAGCATCAAGCGCTGACTCGAGCTCGTATGATCTATGGTGATGAGCAATTGGCTTCCGCATTCAACAAAACACGTCATGAGGTGTTGTGTCTATCACGTGATGAAGCAACGTTGAAAAAAGCAGTGGTAGATATGCGAGAAAAAATGCGTGATCACCTTGGCGGTAAAAAAGCCGAACGATTCATGCTCAAACAGGATGCTGGTGGCATCACTGATGTTGAGTTTTTAGCGCAATACTTAGTGTTACGATACAGCCACGAGAAGCCAAAGCTGACACGTTGGTGTGATAATGTCAGAATCTTTGAGAGTCTGATGTCACAAGGAATCATGGACGAGCAACAAGGCATGGCATTGACCAATGCATACACAACGCTACGCGATGAAATACACCATCGTAACCTACTTAATCTTGATGCTGATGTTGCAATTAATAAGTTCGAAATGGAAAGAGAACATGTGGTTCACGCATGGAAGCAATGGATGGAAGTGTAACTTGTCTTTCGCTTAGCTAGCACAGTGCCTATCGAGATAGGCTTTACTCATTTTTCTATGGTTTAGCCACTGTAATCAGTGTGCTAGACTCTAGCTAGATTCGATTTTTGGAGCTCAACAATGAAACCAATTCTACCTGACTACAGCCAATCAGGTGTTCTTATTGTCGGTGACGTCATGCTTGATCGCTACTGGTATGGTCCAACTGGCCGTATTTCACCAGAAGCACCAGTGCCTGTGGTAAAAGTAGAAAATAACGAAGAGCGTCCAGGTGGTGCTGCCAACGTAGCAATGAATATTGCCTCGCTTGGCGGTCATGCTCATGTTGTTGGTTTAACTGGTAAAGATGAACCAGCTGAGGTGTTGAAAAACACCTTGGGTGCGCTGAAGGTTAAGTGTGATTTTGTTGAGTTAGAAGACTATCCAACCATCACCAAACTACGAGTGATGAGCCGTGGTCAGCAGTTGATCCGTCTTGATTTTGAAGACAAATTCGAAAACACAAACCCAGAGCTTATTCTGTCTCGCATGGAGCAAGCCCTACCAAATGTACGTTCGGTTATCTTGTCGGATTACGCGAAAGGTGCATTAGAGCATGTACAGAGCTTCATTCAAAAAGCACGTGCAGCCAATGTTCCTGTATTCATCGATCCCAAAGGTGCGGATTTAGAGCGCTACCGTGGTGCGACATTACTTACACCAAACATGGCAGAGTTTGAGCTGGTTGCAGGTAAAGTGAAATCAGAAGAAGATCTTATCGAGAAGGGTATTGCCTTGATCGAGAGGTATGACTTTGAAGCTTTATTGGTGACTCGCAGTGAAAATGGTATGACGTTACTACGTAAAGGTCAGGCACCATTCCACTTGCCAACTCAAGCGAAAGAAGTTTACGACGTGACAGGTGCTGGTGATACGGTTATCTCCGTTCTTGCTGCTTCTGTTGCTGCCGGTAAACCATTGGATGAAGCGTGTGCATTAGCGAACGCGGCAGCTGGTGTGGTGGTTGGTAAGCTAGGTACATCGACACTTTCTACTATTGAACTAGCGGAAGCGATTCACGGCAGTCAAGACACAGACTACGGTGTGATCTCAGAAGCGGCACTGGTTGAGGCGGTAAAACGTGCTCGCGCGAAAGGTGAAAAGGTCGTTATGACCAATGGCTGCTTTGATATTCTGCATGCGGGGCATGTTTCTTACATGAACCATGCGGCTGAACTGGGCGACCGTTTGATCGTTGCCGTTAATACCGACGAATCTGTTAAGCGTTTGAAAGGCCCTGGTCGTCCTGTGAACCCAACTGATCGTCGTATGGCGGTATTGGCGGGCTTAGGTGCAGTTGACTGGGTGGTGCCTTTCTCTGAAGACACACCTCAACGTTTGATCTCTGAAGTACTACCAAGCATCTTAGTGAAAGGCGGTGATTACAAGCCTGAAGAGATCGCAGGTGGTGCGGAAGTGATTGCTGCTGGTGGTGAAGTTAAAGTACTTAACTTTGAAGATGGTTGCTCGACTACTGAAATCATTAAAGCGATCAAAGGCGGTCGAGGTTAACGTTTCGCCTTTTAGCTTGAAACTTCTCAGCTAGCTTTAGAACAGATAATAAAAATGCCGCTCAATGAGCGGCATTTTTGTAACTGTAACTTACG
>NZ_MCYD01000747.1:0-4894 GCF_002876325.1 Vibrio sp. 10N.261.52.A1 | reverse complement strand
CTATAGGGGCGGGCAAATTACCAAAGGTAAAAGAGAAATGGATTGTTAGCGCTGCGTACTGCAGCGCTCGATATCAGAGTGCGAAACAGAATCCAAGATTGTAGTCATCACCATTTTTCGCCGTGAACTCTTTATCTTCACTTGATGCATTTGGTCGGCCGCTTTCATCGCCCTTCACTAGGCTAACCCAGTGTCTGATTCCAGAAGAAATACTTGCGTCTGTTTGACCGAAAGTAGTGCATGTCTCTAGTTGGATATCTTCAATATCAACAAGCTCAAGGTTACCTGTGCCTTTCCGAGCGCCCATCGTCACTTCAACGTGCGTACCGCTTTCATCACGGAACAGGATTGATGATGGTTTGGATTTATCACCTGTGTATGCCACAAAATGCTTAGCACGCTTCAGACCTGTGTGTTCACCATTTTTGAAGTAAACCTGAACATGTCGGTAGTCAATCTCATAGCTCACAACATCTTCATGAGAGCCCGACTCAAGAGGAAATAGAGTATCTAGCAACTGTTTCGCCATCTTCTGCTTTTCGAGTTGCTTGTCTGCTTTCACCATTTCGACGGCAAAGACAGCTTCAGCAATAAAAGTTGAATGGTTTCTGTGAAGTTCTGTTTTGTCTAGTGTCAGCATATTCATAGTCTATCCCTCGTACGGCTTTAAATTTCACGTAGGTCAAACATCCTAATTGACCCTTTTCAGATTTGTTCTTTACTGCTCGGTTTCCATGTTTTTCATACTACTGTTATTTTTGAAACAATTTCACAACAAAAATTACACACTGTGAATTTTACTAAATTGCTTTTTTACACACTCCTATTTTTAGGGGTAAAATGAGCATTAAGTCATTAATTTTAATAGACTTACACTCACCACACCCTGACTTTTACGTCTTGTTTGACTTTGTGTAATATCCAACCCCAACTAGCTTGTTATCGATAACTCGATAGTAGGTATGCTTGGTTTCGACCTTACTCGACAATGGATTTAACCAGCGATAGGTATAAACACCACGGCCATTTTCTCGCGCAAGATTCAACATATCAGTGAGGATCGGCTTATCATCTGGGCTCAAGATTTCGTTGTGTGATCGCCCAACCAACTCCGGTGACACGCCATGAGCTAGTAGCTTTCCAGAACTCATGTCCATCACAAACACATACAAATCTCCTTCCACAAAGCTGCCTTCAGCGTCATTGAACTCAACCAAGCTATCTTGTTCAGACTCCACTATCGCAGTCATCGCTCTCGCCAATAAATTCTTTGCCTCGGCCGCACTCGAACGTTCAGGGTAATAACCGACAGCGACAATCACATCGCCTACTCGCTCAAAGAACGTAGTTTTCGGTTCACCCATACGATCAGTCGGGTTCGTCCAGTGATATTCCACCTCGCCAAAACCGTTGTGGACCGCTTTTGTGATCATTTCTCGAAAAAATGGATTGCCGTAAACATCTTGTGTGTCCAATACACTGTCGCCCACCAACACCATGGAAGAGCCGCCACTGGCAAGAAATTGACCATCAATTCCGAGTGCAAACACGTATAACTCACCGTCTATGTACTCAGGGTCACTCATGAAATCTTTGACGCTTTCATCACCCTCGGTTTGAACGTGGATTACAGCTTTCGCCAGCAGAGTCTTGGCTCTTCTCTCTGCCTCGCTCACCACGTGGGGCTCAGAAATATCAAGCACATTAACAGGCTTAGCTTGTTTCTCTTTTTCAGAATGTTCGGCACGTAAACTAATGCCACTCACGACAGCAAACACAGCACAGCCAATGAGGATGATTCTGGATAAATTCATGGTTATCTCTCCTAATAGCCCACTAAGGACGGAAGCCAAAGCGTAATTTGTGGGAAGAAAGCGATAACGAAAACGCCCACAACAGAAGCAAGAACAAAGGGATGGATCTTCGCGGTGATTTGCTCAACCGTGGAACCCCCTATTCCCGAGGCAACAAAGATGTTTTCGCCAAGCGGCGGCGTTGCAAAACCTATCGATAAGGTACATACAACCACTATACCCACGTGAGTAGGATCCGCGCCCAGCATATACATGATTGGTAATAGAACCGGCACGATGATCATAATCGCTGCTAAGGTTTCCATGAACATACCGATGAACAACAGCAAAGTAATCGTAAGCGCCCACACCATGTACATGTTGTCAGTAAAACTGAGCAAAGATTCAGCCACCACCACTGGAATTTTTTGTTCAATCAGTAAACGACCAAACACGGTAGCAGCAAACAGGATCAGCAATACACGTCCGGTGATCCACGTCGTGGTTGATAGAGATTTCATCACGCTTTTGAATGACAACTCGCGGTGAATAAATACACCCACAAACAGCGAATAAAAAATTGCCACAACCGCAGACTCTGTTGGTGTGAACATACCGCTGTAGATACCGCCAAGAATCAAAAATGGCGCTAGTATCGACCATAAACCTCGACGCAAGTAATGCCTTACATCACCAAATGACCAGGTTTCAGTAAGCCCTTTGTAGCCTTCGCGCTTAGCAATGAAATAGTTAGTCAGTACCAGTGTCGAAGCCATGATGAAACCCGGCACAACCCCGGCGACAAACAGCTTTGGAATCGATAAAGAAGCAAACTGGCCATGTTGTGCAATGGCTTCTGGTGGCGCCATTAAGCCCATCGCAGATATACCAAAAATAACTAAAGGGATGGATGGCGGAATAATGATCCCTAGTCCGCCAGATGCCGCCGTTACTGCCGAGGCGTAACTCTTATCGTAGTCACGCTTAACCATCGCAGGCACCATTAGCATACCTACCGCGGCTGTGGTTGCTGGGCCAGAACCAGAGATAGCACCGAAGAAAAGACAGGCCATTACCGTTGCCGCACCAAGACCGCCTGTTACTGGCCCAGCTAAGCTTTCGGCAATATCAACCAAACGTTTGGAGATCCCAGCCGCCTCCATTAATGCACCCGCAAGCACAAAGGCTGGCAGAGCCATAAGCGGGAAGTTACCTACCGAAGTAAATGCGATTTGTACCAGTGCGATAGGATTTTTGTCGAGCAACATATAAGCCGCCATCGAAGCGCCGGCCAGTGATACCGTGATTGGTGCACCTAGGATTAACAGGGTTAAGAAGCCACCAAATAAAATTAGAGTTAAATAGGATTCCATTATTACATCTCTCTATTACGACTATTCTCTGTGACTACTGCATCGACTTTTGTGCAGTCATTTTTCGCAGTTCTTTCACTTCTGGATCTTCATTGGTTGCACCTTTGAATAGGCGCTCATAGTTGTTCCAGATAATTCGAATCATCATCAGGGAAAACGCGATAGGTAAAATCATGTAGAAGTACTTCATCGGGATACCTGTGGTCTGAGACTTCCAAAATAGGTTCATTTTGTTGAACACAAAGTCATAACTGAGATAGACAAAGTAACCGTTGAAGCAGAGCCATAAGAAATCAGCGATGGTTTCACTGACGGTTTGCACAATGGGCGGAAAGAATTTGAAGTGAAAGCTCACTCGGTTGTGTGCCGACATCTTGGCCGCCACAACAGCCCCTAGATAAGCAAACCAAACGAACATGTAAGTAGCGACTTCATCCCCCCACGGGATTGAGTAATCGAATAGCTGACGCGTCAGGATTTGTGTAAACAGCAATAGGACAAAGCTTGCAAGCAACAAACAACATGTATATTCCTCAATGTTGTTCAGGTGTTTTTTTATTGTTTTAGCGACTGACATATAACCTCCAATGTTGATTTTCACATGACAACCAGTCGCTCACGGTCCTAAAAGATCAGGTACAGAACAGCTCAACGAGTACAGCCATGTAAATGCCCCATCTCACTGTTCTATCGCTAGGTGATTAAGTCGCGGAGAACAGCAGATAGGGCGAATCTAATCGTTACTTTCTACCTAGTAACTCAAGAACGTCGTCTAGCTTGTCTTTGCCTCCGATGCTTGAGTAGAACTTAGGCCAAACTGATTTAGTCACCTTGTTGATCCACTCTTGCTCGTTGTCTGCTGGGTCTGTAAATACCATGCCCTTCGCTTGTAGCTCTTCGCGAATTTGGTTTTCCGTATTTTCTAAATAAGCGAAGCTGTGCTCTGTCGCTTCCTGACCTGCTTCAAGAATGATCTTCTGCATTTCAGGTGTTTGCTGTTGGAAGACCGTTTCACTCACGATGAGAGGTTCTAGAGAGAAAATGTAGCGAATGTTGGTCACGTACTTTTGTACTTCGTTAAACTTCATCGCATGCACTGTGATGTAAGGGTTATCTTGACCATCTACCACGCCCTGTTGCAGGCCAGTAAAGGTTTCAGACCAAGCCATTGGCGTTGGGTTTACGCCCCATGCTTGGTAAGAAGCGATCATGATTTCGTTACGAGGAACACGAATCACGAGCCCTTTAAGATCTTCTGGGGAAGCGACAGGCTTTTTCGAGTTAGTCAAAACCCTAAAGCCAGAATAAGCCCAACCGACAATACGAACACCAGCATCACGAATCGTATTATCGACTAAGTCTTGGCCTACTTGACCTTGAGTCAGTAGCACTGCTTCTTCTGCGCTCTGAATAACGTAAGGCATAGTCAGTAGACCAACCGTCGGAGAAAAAGGGGTGACGTTGTTGATCGCCAGTACAGAGAAATCAAGAAGACCGATTGCCGCATCATTTACTGTGTCTTGCTCGTTGCCTAACTGACCATTCGGGAACAGATCGATTTTCACTTTACCGTCTGTTTTTTGCTCCATGAGTTCAGAGAATGAGGTCGCTAATTCCCACTGCGTACCACCAGCAGCATCGCCGATGGCCATTTTAAAATTCGCTGCTGCCGCGGTATTAGATAGCACCGCTGTTGCTACAATGGTGACACCAGCAATAATTTTATTT